>NZ_JAVJTO010000172.1:0-55793 GCF_040220235.1 Coleofasciculus sp. B1-GNL1-01 | reverse complement strand
CTCGAAGTTTTTTGACAAGGAGTTTTGTATACTTGGCTTTCAAACTATTGATTTGTCTTGGTTCGGACGCTTGAGTGTGGAGTGAACTCCGTTTCAAGCGCATTTACCAATGTAGTGCCTCTTTCAGGAGTTGTCAACCTTCTTGAGATATTTTTTTTTGAGGGGAGGCTGAAATCAAGTAGGAGCAAGGGTTTAGGGGACTAAAAAAAATTAGCTCTACTCCTTTTTACGTAGAGAACTCCTTCCAGAAGACCACTCAAGCACTATGTCGATCGCACTATCCTGTTACACTCAAGTAGCCAATCACCTGCCTACCCTCAGACGAACACATTCAACTCCCCCGCCCTCGCTTAATGCCCGAACACAGGTGTCCAGCCGGGACAATCAAGCAAGATGCCAAAATGTAGTGATAGATTTTGACCAAACTGTGGAGGTCGTGTGAATTTTCAGTCTGTAATTGCTACGTTACACCAGTTCTGGAGCGATCGCGGTTGCCTGATTGCTCAACCTTATGACATCGAAAAAGGAGCAGGAACCAAGAACCCACACACGTTTCTCAGATCCATTGGCAATGAACCTTGGTCAGTAGCTTATGTAGAACCCTGCCGACGACCAACCGATGGACGCTACGGAGAAAATCCCAATCGCTTTCAACACTATTACCAGTATCAAGTCCTGATTAAACCCTCACCCAACACGATTCAAGAAATTTATCTGGATTCCCTCCGGGCTTTAGGTATTCATCCTGAAGATCATGATATTCGCTTTGTCGAGGATAACTGGGAAGATGCTACTGTCGGAGCTTGGGGAACGGGTTGGGAAGTTTGGTTGGATGGCATGGAGATCACCCAATTTACCTACTTCCAGCAGTGCGGTGGCGTAGACTGTCGCCCGGTTTCTATCGAAATTACCTATGGGTTAGAACGAATCTCCATGTATCTACAAGGAGTCGATGCGATGACCAAAATCCAGTGGAATGACCAGCTTAACTACGGCGATGTCCACCTCCAAGGTGAAATTGAACAATGTACCTATAATTTTGAAGCCTCTAACCCCGACTTACTCTTAACGCTATTTGGCTTGTATGAGCAGGAAGCCAAGCAACTTATTGACAGAAGTCTTGTCTTACCCAGTCTTGACTATGTTCTCAAATGTTCTCATACATTTAATTTACTCGATGCCAGAGGTGTGATTTCGGTAACGGAACGGACACGCTATATTGGCAGGATTCGCAACCTAGCCAGACGAGTGGCACAACTTTACTTACAGCAACGAGAAGGATTAAGATTTCCACTCAAGTCGTCATCTCCCTCTCCAAAGTTATCGGTTTAGGGGGCAACTTGAACACCTGCATCGTGCTTTTTGTTTCTTTCATACCGTATTGGTTTGGAAACCCGGTCTAGCTATGCGATGAATCTTGCCAGTGGTTCCCTACTGAGTGTGGCTTATATTCTTGCCCTATTGTCTACAGCCGTTGTCGGCTTGCCTACTCGTACTGTTACCTGGCAAGAGTATAGTCTTTTAATCCTGAGTGTAATCGGGATAGGCATAATTTGTGCGATCGCGCTGCCTCGGATTTGGCGTACAGGACCTCGACCTAGATTATGGTTGACCGCTAGCCTGGTTGCCATGATCGCCCTTGTCTATGTCCAACTGCGATTGCCTCAACCTGAATCCAATGACATTAGTCAATTTGTTTCTTCTGGACAGGGTTCGGCGCAAGGGCAAGTTGTCACCATTCAAGGCGAAGTCGAAACTGTTCCTCGACTTACGCGATCGCAGAAGGGGCAATTTTGGCTAGAAGCTACCCAACTCACTGAACTGGAAAGTAATGAAAATCGCGGCACAACGACGCGAGGTGTCACAGGTAAGTTATATGTAACGGTTCCTTTATTACAATCTACGGGTCTTTTTCCGGGGCAAACTATTTCTGTCACAGGTGTTTTATATCAACCAAAACCCGCAGCCAATCCTGGCGGCTTTGATTTTGCTACCTATTTAGCCAAGGAAGGCGCGTTTGCTGGCTTAAGTGGACGACAAGTCAGTTTTCCCGATGAAAATCAAGAACCAACATGGGGATGGTGGATGTTACGCCAACGTATTATCCATGCCCAAGTGCGTCAGCTAGGAAGTCCAACGGGTCTCCTTTTGAGTTCAATTGTACTGGGACGCAAAGCCGTCGATTTACCTTATGATATTCGCGACCTATTTATTCAAACCGGATTCGCTCATGTCTTGGCAGCATCTGGGTTTCATGTGTCGTTGATTTTAGGTTCAGTATTAGCGTTAACGAAACGGTGGGGAACAAAAACGCAATTTGGGATTGGACTCACAGCGTTACTGATTTATGTTGGCTTAACGGGTTTGCAACCGTCAGTTTTACGAGCTGCCATTATGGGATTAGGCGCATTAGTGGCGCTGCTGACTCATCGACAAGTTAAACCCTTGGGTTCTCTATTACTCGCCGCCACGATTTTATTGATTATCAATCCGTTGTGGATTTGGGATTTAGGCTTTCAGTTAAGTTTTTTAGCCACTCTGGGATTGCTAGTCACCGTACCTCCCTTAGTCAAGAACCTCGACTGGTTACCTTCAGTCATCGCTGCTTTAATCGCCGTTCCCTTAGCCGCCCTGGTGTGGACATTACCCTTACAACTGTATGTTTTCGGCATGATTGCCCCCTACAGTGTGGTTGCCAATATTATCGGCACACCTTTGATTAGCTTAATTAGCTTGGGGGGTTTTCTGAGTGGCTTAGTCGCATTAATTTCACCCTTAGCAGGTAGCGCGATCGCGGCATTGTTGTACTATCCTCTTCAAGGCTTGCTGGAACTGGTGCGATTTTTTAATGCTTTACCTGGTAGTTCAGTCGCCCTCGGCACGATTTCTCTAACGCAGTTACTGCTGCTGTATGGGTTAATTGGCATCAGTTGTATGAGTTCTCGCGTGCAGTTGCGAGGCGTATTGGCGGGTGTCATTGCCTTTACTATTATTGTTCTACCCATTTGGCAATCCAGACTGGAACAGTTTCAAGTTACTGTTTTAGCGGCTGATCAAGAACAGGTTTTAGTGATTCAGGATCAGGGTCAAGTGACGCTTGTCAATAGTGGGGAAACCGATACCGCGAATTTTACTATCCTGCCTTTTTTACAAAAGCAGGGGGTTAATCAGGTGGATTGGGCGGTGGCGGTTGATTCACAACCTCGTTTTCGCAGTGGTTGGGTGCCAATATTGGAAAGTTTGCCTGTTAAGCGGTTTTACGACTTAGCCCATTCCGAACCTTTACCCACTGATACACAGGCGATCGCAGAGGCGGTTCAATCCCAAAATGGAATTTATGAAGTCGTGTCAACGGAACAACGTTTAGCGGTTGGTGCTACGGGTTCTGGAGAAAAAACGACGCTCGAATTAATCAAAGCCCAACCTCCTATCGTACAGCTTCAAATTAAGGATCAAACCTGGTTACTCCTGGGAGATATGCCACCCGATGAGCAAAATCAATTCGCTCAACGGGATAATTTGCCTCAAATTCAAGTGCTATGGTGGTCTGGTGAACCTCTCACGCCTCGATTGGTAGACGTACTCCAACCCAAAGTGGCGATCGCATCGGCGGACGTCATTGAACCCCAAGCCGCCAAAGTGTTACAAAATGCTCAGGTTGAATTGTACTGGACTGGGCGTGATGGGGCGATTCAGTGGACACCTGAACAGGGCTTTGAAACTACCTTGGAGGCTAACCGTACTGATGCAGCGCTTTTCTGAAATCTGACCAAAAAGGTAGGAGTAACATTTAGAATTCAGGACTTTGCCAGATTAGAGGAACGACTTACCTGATAAAGTTATGGGGAACAGAAGGAATGACACAGACAGTCTCAAAACAAAAAGACCAACGGCTTACCCACTCTGGAATGAGTTGGCAACAATTCAAACTCCTAGAACAAAGCTTTGCAGAGTCACCAGGAATAAGGCTGTTCTACTATAAAGGAGAAGTAGAAATCTTGGCAGTTTCTCAAGACCACGAAACCTTTAGCCGCTTGATCGGGATTTTGTTAGCCATCTACTTTGAGGAAAAGGGAATTGAGTTCACCCCGACAGGAAGCTTTACCCAAGAGAAAGAAGGGGTAGCCTCAGCACAAGCTGACGAGTCTTACTCCATCGGAACGTTAAAGAAAACTCCAGACTTGTCTATCGAAGTGGTCTTTACTAGTGGCAATCTCTCCAAACTGAATCGCTATCAGGAGTTGGGTATACCTGAAGTCTGGTTCTGGGAAGATGGTCTATTTACCTTGCATCATCTCAGAGCGGACGGTTACGAACGAATTTATACCTCTGAGGTGCTACCCGATCTAGACATCGACTTGTTAACTCGGTGTGTATTAATGACTTCTACAGTTGAAGCAATGAGGTTTTTCAGACAGGCAATTTCTCAGTAGTAGCAATCTCGATTACAAAGTGCCTTGATTCTATTCCATCATTTTAGCGGTGTCGAACCACTATTCAGTAACGATGAGTGCTATTATCGTATAACAAAGATTTGGAGAGGTGGCAGAGCGGTTGAATGCGGCAGACTCGAAATCTGTTATGGTGTCACAGCCATCGGGGGTTCGAATCCCCCCCTCTCCGTGGAAAAAAAACTGAAGGGTGACAAGCTACTTGAGGTATAGGTAGGGTGTGGGGTGTAGGGTGTGGGGTGTAGGGAAAAATTGAATTCCATTAGAACCCAAGGGGACTTTTTTGTTTGAAACTTCTGTCCTGTAGCTTTTCCCTACCAACCAAAAAGGGGACAGTTAACCCAAATTTAGATATTGACAGATTGAGCAACTTGTGATTTCGCTTTAAAGTGATTGATTAAGCCACCACAAAGCATAATTTCTACCTGACGGGGACTCAAGCTATGAGTCATGGGATATACGATGTCCTTGGTGAGGTTCTTTACAGGAATTGAACGCCCTGCCTCTAACGCTTCCCGTAAGCCAAGAATTTCCAGTTCATTCCCTTCGCTAATACTGTCGTAATCCTGAGGATTGACAAACTCTAGGGGCATAATTCCAAAATTCACCAGATTTTGCCAACCAATTCGGGCATAAGATTTAGCTAAGACAGCCACTTGCCCCAAATAACGGGGTGCGATCGCGGCGTGTTCCCGGCTGGAACCCTGAGCATAGTTACTTCCGCCAACAATAACATGACCCCCAGATTTGTCCTTTGCGGCTTCTGCCCGTTGCCAAAAGGTGTCATCCTTCATGTAATAGACAAACTGGCTAATGCCAGGAATATTACTGCGATAGGGTAAAACCCGCGCCCCTGCGGGTAAGATTTCATCGGTAGAAATATTATCCTCCACTTTCAACAGCACAGGCACAGAAATGTCATTGGGTAAAGCGGCAAATTCGGGGAAGGATTTAATATTGGGTCCCTTTTCCAGTTCCACTGTCCTGCCATTGTCTGGCGGAGCCACTAACATATCGGTATTAATGATTTCCGTTTCTGGGGCAATGAATTGGGGATAGGTGATACCAAAACGCTGTTCCAACTCACGCGGATCAGTGATTTCCCCCGTAATAGCCGCCGCTACAGCCGTTTCTGGACTACACAAATACACTTGATCATCAGCCGTTCCCGAACGCCCAGGGAAGTTACGCGGCATTGTCCGTAAAGAGATTTGATCAGAAGCGGGTGCTTGTCCCATGCCGATACAACCTAAACAGCCTGCCTGATGAAATCGTACCCCAGCATGAATTAAATTCATAAAGGCGTCATCCATTGCCGCTAAATTCTCAATCACCTGGCGGGAGGTTGGGTTAACATCAAAGGATACGCGATCATGAACAATTTGTCCTTTCACAATTTGGCTGACTATCCAGAAATCACGCAACCCTGGATTTGCTGAGGAACCAATCACCACCTGATTTACGGGGCGTCCCTGCACTTCGGTAACCGGAACAACATTTCCAGGACTACTGGGACAGGCAATTAAGGGAACCAGTTCCGACAAATTAATCATGTCATAGACATCGTATTCAGCGTCCTCATCGGCGACAAGTTCTACCCAATCCTGTCCTCGCCCTTGAGCCTCTAAAAATCGCTTAATTTCAGCATCGGAGGGAAAAACAGTCGTTGTTGCTCCCATTTCCGTTCCCATATTGGCGATAACGTGGCGATCCATGGCACTGAGTTGGGCAAGTCCGGGTCCATAATATTCAATAATCATGCCCCGACAGCCGTGGACATCGTAGCGGCGCAACATTTCCAGGACAACATCTTTCGCACTAACCCAATCGGGTAATTTCCCCAAAAGTTTGACACCCAAAACTCTGGGCATTTTCACAAACATGGGTTCCCCCGCCATTGCCATTGCCACATCAATTCCGCCCGCGCCAAAGGCTAGCATTCCCAGGGAACCTGCCGCTGGCGTGTGACTATCGGAACCAATCAAGGTTTTGCCGGGAATACCAAACCGTTCCATCTGAACGGGATGGCTAACACCATTGCCAGGGCGACTATACCAAATGCCAAACCGTTGACAGGCGGATCGTAAAAACAGATGATCATCGGCATTTTTATAGTCGGTTTGCAGGAGATTGTGATCGACGTATTGTGCTGAAAGTTCAGTTTTAACTCGATCAATACCCATGGCTTCTAACTCCAGCATGACCATGGTTCCTGTGGCATCCTGGGTCAAAGACTGATCGATCCGGAGGGCAATTTCTGCACCAGGTTCCATCGTACCGGAAACCAGATGGGATTGAATCAGTTTTTGGGTGACATTCAAGGGCATGAGTTGATCTCCTGCTATTTATACTGAGTCGTTGGTTAGACCATAGCAGGTTAAGGTTTGGGGAGATCTCTATCCAAAGAGTAGTTCAAAGCCTTCTATGCCAAATCATTGATTATGGCTGGGTTGCTTCTCGCAGGACGAGGTAAAAACTATAATCCCAAATTGGAGGGATGATAGATAATTAAGATAATCAGGGATAACTCACCACCAGAACAGCCATGACCCAACGCCACTGGCTCGATATTACCGAATATGTTTGTATCGGGGGTTCATTTTTAGGAACCGCGATCGCCGCCGCGACTCAGCAAGTCGTCTACGCCGCTACCCCCCTAACCTTGACGCTGGGGGTGAATGTTCTGAATCGTCAACGGCTGCATCAACTCAACCGTCAGCACCAAGATACAGCGATCGCGCAGGTGTATCACAATCTAGAACCGATTCACGAGCAATTCTCTCAACTGGATATCCAGACTCAGGAGCGTATCAGTCACCTTAAGGATGTTAATGCTCAACAGTATAAGGCGGCGATCGCGAAAATTCATCAGCTAATTGAACCCCTGAATCAACAACTGATTCAACTGGATAACCGTAGCCAAGACCAACTGGAACAATTTAATACCGCGAATCAGCAACAACACGCCGAAATTATCGCCCACATCTATCAACTCATCCATCCTCTACAGCTGCATTTAACTCAACTCGACGAGACAACCCAACAGCGCGATCGCCAAACCCAAACCCAACTGGATCAATTACACGCATTACAACACCTACAAGCGGAAGGAATTCTGGCTTATATTAACCCCCTTATTGACACCCTCAACCAGGAACTGATTCGCCTGGATAGCCAAACTCAACAACGGTTTGCTGAATTTAGCGTCGCCAACCAGCAACAGCATGATGCGATTATTACTCAGGTTCAGGAACAGCTTGAACCCCTGAAAACTCAACTCGACACCTTAACACCACAGGTTACCGACCAAGGATTAAAGCTGGGACAATTAAAAGAGGCGATCGCGAAATGGTATGACTACATTGAACCCCTGAACCAGCAAGTCTCTCACCTGGAAACCAACGCGCAACAGGTAAATTCCCAGCGACACCAACAGATTGAACAACTTAAGGAGACAATTGTTCAACTTCAGAGGACAATCTATAAACTGCAAGATATTAAGGATAAAAATCGATTACCCTCACCGCTCAAAAACGCTCCAGCAACACCAGAACCCTCATCCCTTTCTCTGGCAATGTTAAGACATGAACTCGACGCCGGACTTCAGGGAGTGGGCAAAACAATGCATCAGATTGGTAATTCTCTGCAAGATGTATGGACGGAACTAACGACACTGGAAACTCGCACCGAGTCTGGTTTAATTACCCAGGAATGGCATTGTTTACAAACCTTGACGGCTCATTCAGGTAAGGTTAATGCGGTGGCGATTAGTCCCCAGGGAGGGATTTTTGCCAGTGGCAGTGATGACCAAACCCTCCGACTTTGGCAATTAAAAACGGGTCAGGAGATGGGAATTTTGGCTAAAAACTTTGCCTGGTTTAATGGCATAAAATCAATTGCGTTTAGTCCCGATGGGAAACGGCTTGCCTGTGGTAATAATGATTATACGATTAAGGTATGGGCGTTAGAAACGGGACAGGAACTCTATACTCTGATGGGACATTCAAGTTCAGTTAAATCCATTGTCTTTAGTCAAGATGGGCAACGTTTAATTAGTGGGAGTGATGATCGAACAATTAAACTGTGGAATCTGGAAATTGGCAAAGAAATTCCCCTATCGATTCAGCATTCCGATTGGCTAGGGCGAGTTAATGCCGTGGCGATTAGTCCCAAGGGTCAGATTCTTGCCAGTGGGAGTGATGATAAGACGATTAAGGTTTGGGATTTAACCACTGGTCAATTAATGATGACGTTGAGTGGACATAAAGCGGCGGTTAAGTCACTGGTATTTAGTCCTGATGGTAAAATGATTGCCAGTGGTAGTGCGGATCAAACGATTAAGCTTTGGTATTTGGGAACGGGTAAAGAAATGAGTACCTTGTCGGGGAATTTTGGTTCGGTTAATTCACTGGCTATGAGTCGGGATGGAAAGGTTCTTGTCAGTGGGAGTTCGGATGAGACGGTGCAGCTTTGGCAGTTAAGTACCGGGAAAATAATTGATATTCTGAAAGGGCATAACGGTGCGGTGTATTCTGTGGCAATTAGTCCGGATAGAAAGACTGTGGTGAGTGGGAGTTCGGATAAAACGATTAGGATTTGGCGGTGTTGATAATGGGGGTATTGGGATTATATTTTAACGCTCCAGGGACGCAGAGAGAAGCGCAGAGGGGCGCAGAGAAATTGGAGGTATTTGAAGTGAAACGTTATGAAATTGGAGAAACAGTCGGAAATGATATAGCAGGATAGCAGGTGAGTTGAGTGATTAGTTATTCATAATGATACCTACACCCTAAAAAATCAATCTGAAGATTTTCAACTCGATAGACAAGTCGATGCTCTAGGTCAATGCGCCGTGACCATATATTTGCTTCCATATACTTCAAAGGTTCAGGTTTACCAATTCCAGCAAAAGGATCTTGCATGACAGCCGTGACTAAATCCAATATTTTTGAGGCTTTCTGAAAATCGTGCTTAAACCACCAGGCTAGATCTTCTTTGAATTGAGAGCTAAAACCAGGAATTCGAGTAACGACTACTGGCTTACTCTGTTCAGATTCAGTTTTCTTTTTCTTTTTCTTGCTCAATCCCTAACTCCTGCTCAAGTTCTTCAATTGTTTGAGGTTTAATTTTTCCGGTTTTAGATTCCTCTATAGCATCCAATAACCGACGAGCATTGGTAGGTGATCTAAATAGATAAACAGTTTCAACTAAACTGGTTAAATCAGACTCTGAAATCAAAGCAACATTTTCACCATCACGGCGGTTTATGATATAGATCTGATGATTTTGTACCACCTGTTCTAATAACTGGAAAAAACCATTTCGTGCCTCTGTTGGGGATGTGATTTCGTAGGGAAGCATAAGCTGATGTACATAGTTATGTTCATTTATTATAAGCAATGTGCCCTGATCAAGCCAAAATAGAGACGAAGGCTTTATATCCCTTGGCTGATGAGCTATTGTCTCAATCCTAACTGCGATCGCCCCCAGAACCCGGATGGGATGCGGTTTTGCCGACGTTGTGGTTCTAAACTGTTGCTGCGAGAACGTTACCGCAGTCTGGGATTGATTGGACAAGGGGGGTTTGGCAAAACGTTTTTAGCGGTGGATGAGGATAAACCCTCGAAACCTCAATGTGTGATTAAGCAGTTTTTTCCCCTCTACCAAGGGACAAGCGATGTCCAAAAAGCGACAGAATTATTTGAACGAGAAGCCGTGCGTTTGGATGAGTTGGGGAAACATCCCCAGATTCCCGAATTGCTGGCTCATTTTACCCAGGATAATCGCCAATATTTAGTCCAAGAGTTTATTGATGGGCAAAATTTAGCCCAAATCTTGGCAAAAGAGGGGGTATTTAACGAACAGCAGATTCGGGAGATGCTGCGAGATTTGCTCTCGATCCTTGAGTTTATCCACTCGCGTTCTGTGATTCATCGCGATATTAAGCCGGAAAATATTATTCGTCGTCGGCATATTTATATAGGAGAAACAGAGGAAAATGCGGAAGGTGTGATTAAGGGAAATTTGGTTTTAGTTGATTTTGGTGCGGCTAAACATGCCATTGGGACAACAAAAACGGGAACGACTGTGGGTACACCGGATTATATCGCTCCAGAACAAGCGAAAGGAAAAGCTATTTTTGCCAGTGATTTGTATAGTTTAGGTGTCAGTTGTATTCATTTACTCACGCAAACATCTCCTGAACAATTGTTTGATACAGGGGAGGATACCTGGGTATGGCGGCGTTACTTAAAAACTAATTTGATTAGTGATGAATTAGGCTCTATTTTAGATAAACTCTTGAAACGAGCCACCAATCACCGTTATCAATCTGTCGCTGAAGTTCTGCGGGATTTAAATCAACTCCCCTCGATTTCCCTAGCTCAACATTCTACGCCATCGCTATCGCCTCAATCGATTAGCCTGTCAGGATTTCAGGGGAAAGGAGGTCAAAGCGCGATCGCCTCAACTCCAGCAAATCCCCTAATCCTCCAACCTCCCTCTCATCCTCCCTTAACTAATTGGCAAGTGATGCAAACCTTAGATGGACATTGGGGTTCGGTAGAAGCGGTGGCGATTAGTCCCGATGGCTTAATTCTGGCTAGTGGTAGTGCAGACACCACAGCGATGTTATGGCAGTTACCTGAAGGACAAGAGTATCATACTCTAAATGGTCATCTTGAACGAGTCTGTGCTGTCGCCTTTACACCGGATAGTCAATATTTAGCCACAGGAAGTTATGACCAAACCATCAAACTTTGGCAGGTAGAGAATGGACAACTTATTTTAACTCTCACGGGTCATAAGAAATGGATTAGTTCCCTCGCCATTAGTCCCGATGGAGAGATATTAGCCAGTGGTAGCAATGATGGCACGATTAAGTTATGGCATATTCCACAGACTGAGGAATTACAAACACTTACAGGACATACTTCCTATATTAATGATGTTGCCATCAGTCCCGATGGAGAAAGTATTGCCAGTGTTAGTGGGGATGGAACGGTGAAAGTATGGCAAATCAGTACAGGGGAGGAACAGGATAGTTTTGGCGATAGCCAGTTACGTTTCGGCTTTTTCTATTCCGTCGCCTTTAGCCCCGATGGGCAACTCCTGGCCACTGGAAAAAGCGATGGCACAATTACACTCTGGCAGTTAGAGACAAGACGGGAACTTGGTACGCTTAGGGGTCATACTCAACGAGTACGGACATTAGCTTTTAGTCCCAATGGATACACCTTAGCCAGTGGTAGTATGGATAAAACGATTAAGATTTGGCAACTGTACGATAGGCAAACTATTGCTACTTTAAATGGGCATAGCTGGGAAGTCTATGCTGTTGCCTTTAGCCCCGATGGTGAGACACTTGTGAGTGGCAGTATGGATAAAACGATTAAAGTTTGGCGTTGTGAGAAAGGTAGTTAAACTAAGGGAGGATAGTTGACTATAAACAGTTTGAGGGGAGCTAACTTAAGCCCTCAACTAAAGTTGGGGCTAAAAGCTAAAACCCGTTGAAACGGGTTCAAAGAGTTAATTCATTTATTTCCAGGTTATGCGAGTCAGCGCCATTTATAGCGCTTCGCGCTGGTCTAGTTACACTTTGTTTGTACGAACATCCCATCTGGACTCAGTTTCAGGTACGGGAGTTGTAAATACACCAGAGCGATTTGCTATAGCTTAAGTCGAATGGTACTGACTTAAAGCTGGTGGGCAATGTCCACCCTACGCCATACTTTTCGGATCAGCTCTAAATTTAATTGGGGCTTGTTGTAGAAAGCCAAAACCCTTAGCTATCAACACTTGGAGCCGTAGAGAAAGCTGTTCATCTTCAAGGAAATTTGAGACTATCTATCAAAACTATGGCGGTAGAATCACGGAAAATGTACCATTGCTCCCCCGGCTTCCTCTGCTTCCTCTGCTTCCCCTGCTCTCTAACCCCACCACAAAACTTATTCAGCAGACCCTAAATTTTTCCCCCCGGCTTCCCTGGCTTGAACCCGTTTTAACGGGTTTAAGCTTTGAGCCAGAACTTTAGTTCTAGGCTCAAGCTTACCACTTCAGCAAATTAAATTGCTCCATATCAATGGTGTCGCGATTGCGATAAATCGACAGCACAATTGCCAACCCAACCGCCGCTTCAGCCGCCGCTACTGTAATCACAAATACCGTAAACACCTGACCTTTAATTCCTACAGGGTCAATAAAATTAGAAAACCCCATTAAATTCAAATTGACCGCATTCAACAGCAGTTCAATAGACATTAACACGCGCACAGCATTGCGACTGGTAATTAAGCCATAGATACCAATGCAAAACAGAGCCGCCGCTAGCAGTAAAAAATATTGAAGTTGTAGTTCCATGAATTGACGTTTAATGTTTGATGTTTGACAATCGGGCGGGTTTTGTTGCTCAGTTATCGGTAACTCAGTCGGGCGGGTTTTGTTGATACCTTATCAGTCACAAAGTCTATTGAAAGGCTAAACCCGCCCCTACACCCCCTATTGCTGCCCCTACCATAATACGTTTTATCGAGTGCTTTTTTGAGACTCTCCGCCTACAGATGCCAACTGACGCTGACGTTCGGGTAAGGTAGAATACTCAGTTTCTGATGTATCGCGAGGCACCAAACTCTCTGGAATAAAATCGCGACGTGCCAAAATAATCGCTCCCACCATCGCCATCAATAACAGTACTGAGGCGAGTTCAAAGGGTAGTAAAAAGTCACTGAAGAAATGTTTACCAATCTCCACTACTGACCCTTCACCGAGAACCGCCGTACCTGAATAAATCGACCAAGGTGTTGCTAATACCATCGTCCCCAGCAAGGCAAATAAACCCAGACAAACCAGTGCGGTTGCACCTTGACGAATCCAACGATTTGTGATCGGCGTAAAATCTTCTCGCTTGTTCACCAACATAATGGCAAACAAAATTAGCACATTCACCGCACCCACATAAACCAAAATTTGCGCGGCGGCGACAAAATCAGCATTAAGCAACAGGTAAAACCCCGCCATACTAATGAAGACACCGCCCAGTAAAAATGCTGAATAAACGATATTACTGAGTAGGACAACGCCTAAGGCTGACCCAATCATCATGACCGACAAAATCACAAATGAAACAAACTGAACCCCTTGGGCTAGATCCACTGTACCTTCACTCCTTGCACTCTAATTAAAATCACAGATTAATCCCACGGAAAAGGACTCCGTGGGATCAGCTTTAAGCATTCTTCGCTGTTTCTTCTTCTTTCTCTGCTTCAGCCGGTTCCATTTGCTCGACAATTTCTTCCGGACGCAAACCAGCACGTCGAGAACCTGGCGGTAAATCGTGGGGATCTGTAACTCCCTTGGGTAGGTATGCCAGTTCCCGTAACGGCGTAACCATCGGGTCTTGCGTCACCTTATACGGCAGGCGTCCCATCGCCACATTATCATAATTGAGTTCATGGCGATCGTAGGTAGACATTTCGTACTCTTCTGTCGCCGAAAGACAGTTGGTGGGACAGTATTCAATGCAGTTCGCGCAGAAAATACAAACCCCAAAGTCAATACTATAGTGCTTGAGATTCTTTTTCTTACTCGCTTTATCGAACTCGTAGTCTACCACTGGAAGATTAATCGGGCAAACTCGCACACAGACTTCGCAAGAAATACACTTGTCAAATTCAAAGTGAATCCGACCCCGATACCGTTCAGAAGGAATCAGTTTTTCATAGGGATACTGCACAGTAACGGGACGGCGCTGCATGTGGTCGAAGGTTACAGATAAACCTTGACCAATATAACGGGCAGCTTGAGCTGTTTCTTTGGCGTAATCGCCAACTTGTTTGAGGAACTTGAGCATAATTTGTTATTCGTCCTTTGTCATTCGTCTTTTGTCATTTGTCATCATGACTAATGATCAATGACCCATCAACAATCAACCCCCGAATGCCACGGGAAAGGTGAGTTTAAGCGCCGCCGTCAACAACAGGTTCACTAATCCAATCGGTAAAAGGAACTTCCAGCCTAAATTTAGGAGTTGGTCAATCCGTACACGGGGAACTGTCCAACGCAGCAGAACCGCAATAAAGACGAGAAAGTAAGCTTTAAGTAAGGTCATGGTAATTCCCAGAGAAGCGGTAATTACCTGTAACCAGGAACTGGTTTCACTCACGCCTAGCCAAGTGGATAATCGGTCAAGGGGAATCGGGAATTCCCAACCACCTAAATACAGCACTGCCACTAAAACAGCAGAAAGGACTAGGTTAACGTAAGACCCGATGTAAAACAAACCAAATTTCATGCCAGCATATTCGGTTTGATAGCCAGCAACCAGTTCTTCCTCAGCTTCGGGTAGGTCAAAGGGAAGTCGCTCACATTCAGCTAATGCGGCAATCCAAAAAATCAAAAAGCCAACGGGTTGACGCCAAATATTCCAGCCTAAGATGCCATACCCGGATTGCTGTTCCACAATATCGATGGTACTTAGGCTATTGGACATCATCACCACTGCCAATACCGCCAGCGCTAGGGGAATTTCGTAACTAATCGACTGTGCGGCTGCTCTTAACCCCCCAAGTAGGGAATACTTGTTATTGGAGGCATAGCCTGACATCAGCAACCCAATGGGCTGAATACTTGACAGGGCAATCCAGAGAAATATCCCCAGTCCTACGTTAGTAATTACCAGGTTTTGTCCAAAGGGGACAATCAGGTACGACAAAAAGACGGGGATGACGACGAGTATGGGTCCGAGAGTAAATAGCCATCGGTCTGACTTGGCGGGAACGATATCTTCCTTAAACACCAACTTTAGACCATCGGCGACGGCTTGCAGAACACCCATAGGTCCGGCATATTCCGGACCAATCCGCTGTTGAGCCGCAGCAGAAATTTTTCGTTCCAGCCAGACTACGACAAGGACACCCACGGTGGCACCGATAATCATCAGGAACATCGGCAGGGGCATCCACATCGCCTTGGCAGCACCACTGGGGATGCCAAAATCTTTAAGCGATTCAATAAAACTTCCTTGAAGGTCAATTCCTGCGTTCATCTTGGCAGCTACGTGATATTTACTGAGGTAATTTGACACTTACCGTATCAAATTATGCTATCGGTTTGATTTGTGAAGTTTTTTTGACAGCCTCACTGCCTAGTATATCGTTCGACGTGATCCCCTTAGCCAAGACAAGCGAGAATTTCAGTTGACCGTGGCTGATACGATACCTAGGGTCTGCTGAATAAGTCTTGTGGTGGGGGTAAAGAGCAGGGGGAGCAGAGGGAGTAGAGGGAGCAGGGGTAGCAATGGTACATTTTCCCTGATAGTGGTGCAAGGAGATGAAAGGGTTTGACCTTAAATCAATTATACCTGTACAAGCCGAGTCAATATCCTTCAGTGTCAAGGAAATAGAATTGTCTGACATAGAACCCTTAGATAACTCCCCCGATGCGTCTCTCTCCTCTACAGTAGGTCAAACTCAACCCAGTATTTCATCCTCACCGAGTTCGCCTTCGCCTACGCTATCTTCTCAACCTGAACCCTTTCAGAACGCTGTGAATCAAGCTATGCATGCGGCGACATTGACTCAATCGGCGCAAACCCCAGAAGAATGGGACATCGTGGTGAGTCATTGGCAAGACGCGATCGCACTCATGGATGCTGTACCCCCTTCCCATCCTCAACATAGCCTTGCCCAGCAAAAAGTAGCCGAGTATCAAGAGAATCTCAATTATGCCCAGAAAAATTCAACTATTAGTCAGTAGTAAATTATGGTTAATTTCGGTTTGAACTCGGCAACACTTTTAGGACTTCTGGACATCTTTTTATCTATAGCCTACTTAGCTATATCTGTTGCTCTACCCATCGCTAGGAGAAGAGATATCGGGGTTACAGGAATAGTTCTTTATATCATTCAAGCAATCATTGCCCCTTTGTTTCTGCTGATGGCGGGTTTTATTCTCTTTTTCCAAGGATGGCGACTTGACCCTATCTTGCAGTTTAGCTATGTTCTATTGAATTTCCTGGTTATTTATCTAGGAGTGAAAGATATAATACTCTTTCGTTTACTATCTCCAAGAAACCATCGCTAATAACTAGCGATCGCTCCTCCTTTCAGTTTAGTTTTTGGGAGAAGCGATCACCCTGTTTTACACTAAGGGGATTTGTGATGTCCGTTCCTGGATGGGAACATAAGTGACGTCGTGATCACCAGTATAAATTTGGGTAGGTCGGAAAATCCGGTTTTCTCCTAGTTGTTCCTTCCAGTGCGCTAGCCAACCCGCTACCCGCGCGATCGCGAATATAGGAGTAAACAAGTCGGTGGGAATACCCAGTTTCCGATAAACCAAACCGGAATAGAAATCTACATTCGCGTAAATTCCTTTATATCCCAGTTTTTCCTCAACCGCCTGTTCTAACTCCACGGCAATTTCGTAGTATTTATCGGAACCAAACTTATCAAACAATTGTTCGGCTAAATTCTGGAGAATCGTGGCGCGTGGATCTTTAACCTTATAGACGCGGTGACCAAATCCCATGATTTTTGCCTTGCGCTGTAAACAATCCTCTAGATAAGGACGCACGTTTTCCACCGAACCAATTTCTTCGAGCATTGAAATCACTTCTTCATTCGCCCCCCCATGCAAGGGACCGGCGAGGGTACCAACGGCTGATGCAATTACCGCATAGGGGTCAGTCAGCGTCGAAGCCGTCACCATGGCTGAGAACGTAGACGCATTGATCGTATGTTCCGCATGGAGTGTTAAGCAAACATCGAAGACGTGAGCCTCTAGGGGATCGGGTTCTTGCTCAGTGAGCATGTAAAGAAAATTAGCGGAATAGTCTAAATCATCGTTTGGCTTCACCGGGTCATTCCCCTTCCGCATCAGCTTAAATGCTGCTACCATTGTCGGGATTTTCGCCAACAGGCGCACAACCGCTTCCCGGATATAATTGGGATTTGGCAGAGCGCGTTTTGAGTAAAACAGACCCAACGCTGCTGCGGACGCTTGCAGCGCATCCATCGGATGTCCGGTTTCCGGGAAACATTTCATCATGTCCCGAATCCGATATTTAATCCGTCGATGGTAAAGAATGTCCATCTTAAACGCTTCTAGCTCCTCCTTGGTTGGTAGCTCACCCCAAATCAGGAGATAAGCGGTTTCCAGGAACGTGCTTTTTGTGGCGAGTTCTTCAATCCGAATACCGCGATACTCTAAGATTCCCTGTTTTCCATCAACATAGCTGATACTGGATTGGGCAGCGGGAATGCCTTCTAAACCTGGTTTATACTCGCAAACAGTCATAGAACTACCAAATATGTTTGAAGTGTTCTCAGGCTAACTTACCAGAAACTGTCAGATTAGTAGTGTGTGTTACAAAAAGTCTTAAGGATTGCTTAGATTAGCCATTTTGGGGAGGTTAGCAAAAATAGCTCACTGTGACCTAGAGGTACTCCTGTTTCTTTCAGGTTTAGCCCAATAACGCCCGCTTTCTTGAGGATGAGTTTTTCTTGTGCTTCTCCCCAAACCAACAATTCTGCCCAATTGCCTAAATCCGGTTGATGACCAACTAACGCTAAATAGCTTTCCCTGTTCCGGTTTTGACGCCATTCCTGTAGCCAGTTAACCCAGGTGTGAATATCCCCCTCAGGCGCAAGGCTGGGAAATTCGTTGAGTTGCTCACCTAAACCAACCTCTTGCAGAATCGTGGCGGTTTGTTGCGCTCGGACTAAGGGACTGGTTAATATTTGGTCAAAATGCAAACCGCGATCGCGCAGTTGCTTGGCGACTTTGGTGGTTCTTTTGCGCCCTTTGTTGGTTAGGGGACGATCTTCATCGTTGGCATAGTCTTCGCGATCGGCAGCGATGCCATGACGGATCAGGTACAGTTCTATCGTCATCCGTTTTTTATTTTTTCCTGAAAATTCAAATTGTAGGATTCTCCAAGAATACAATCAAGATTTTATTTTATCGCTGTTCCTAAGCCGATGTTGTACATCCAACTGTAGGGATACCATCCTTGCGCCCTTGGTACAGGATTCAACAGACTGGGAAACACTATAATTTACGGTAATAACATTGAATTGTGGCGGGCTTAAGACCAATTCGCAATGGAAATAACATTTGGATGGGTCGCGCTTACAGCGTTAACCAGTTTTTGATCAGCCGTTACGAATTGACACCGCTGTCGAAGACTCCAAGCGATATACAAACTATCGTATACACTGCGTTGATAGGTTACAGCGAATTGATAAGCATCATTCAACAGTGAAGCGGCTGGAACTATATTAAACTTTACCAATTGGAATGCATCAATAATAGTCTGTGCATCAGATGCAGATAACCCTTGCAACCGATACAGTTTCCAGGTGATGTTTCCGACTTCAGCATAGATTAAATCTGGTGCAAGTAGGGCAATCATTCCGGCTTGATAATCATTAAGAATTTGAATAGCTTGTGAGGAGTATGGCTGGGGGACATACCATTTGATTGCTACACTGCTATCAATTACAACCTTTTTCACCGCTGCCTTTACCGATCCTGGCGCAGCAATTCAACGGAATCAGGAAACTCTCCGTATGTTTCCTGTAGATGTGTCCAAACTTTATTGGCTTGAGCAACAGCAGCTTCTCGACTACGGCGATCTTCCTCTAAAATATGCTGATCTTGTGCTTTAATCGGCTGAAACATAGATTTGTATAAATTTATTTGTTCATTATCTTGGCTAAATGATGGAGGAATTCGATCGAGAACGGCATTGACCATCGCTGAGGCTGTATCACAAGCCCACTTAGCTGCTAGGATAACAATATCATCGGGAAGATTCCCAGCGAGTGTCTGTTTAATAAGTCGTTCGGCTTCTTGGAGTTCACCACACTCCAGCGCAAGAACGGCGGCACTACAATGTAAAACAGAGCGGGTGGGTTCCAGGTCAAGTTGATTGGCAACTAAATCAGCCGCTGCCCGTTCTTTGGCAAAGGCGGCTTGAGAAAACTCTCGCATTACCTTAGCATCGCCCCGTTGACGGGCTAAGACCGCCTGGTCTACCAATTCCATTGCTTCTCGGTGAAGAGTTTCTATGTCCTGCATTTTTCCACGATATGGGCTTTGGGAGTGCCAAATTCAACCCCAGCAACGTAGCTAAGAACCACGGTGTCTGAAGGTCTGATCGGCTATAGCTTCATATTAACTTGTGGATTGGATAATGCTTTCATAATCGCCTGAATAAATGTGGATGTGGAGGCTGCAATATAGGGAGCCACACTCATTTAATCAGCATGAATTACATTATCTTTGGGATTAACTAAACGCCAAAGTTTTTGCTTAATTTGAATATCAAAGACTTCCCACTTGAGCTTGGTGAATTCGGTATTATCATTGAAACCCCCTAA
The DNA here is from genome assembly GCF_040220235.1 of Coleofasciculus sp. B1-GNL1-01. Classification (NCBI taxonomy): domain Bacteria; kingdom Bacillati; phylum Cyanobacteriota; class Cyanophyceae; order Coleofasciculales; family Coleofasciculaceae; genus Coleofasciculus; species Coleofasciculus sp. B1-GNL1-01. The sequence goes on along the minus strand of NZ_JAVJTO010000172.1, from coordinate 35,962 downwards.
GAAACCAATGGGAATTTCAAAACCACCAGCGGTCATGCGTCCGCCACCAAAGAATCGTCCCTGATTATCTTGACCAAAGGCTTCTTTAATAAATTCGTCGGGATCAAGGGTGATTTTACTGGTTCTCAAGGAACCAATCACAACTTCGACTTCTTCGTCTTCGTTGTGGACAATCCCGTAAACGACAGCCGTATGGACATTTTCTTCAGTCACCAAAAAGTCAGCGGCTTGGGGAATTGCATCCCGGTCATCGTACCGTAAATAGCCTACCCCCGCCATCGAGAAATTATTCTGAACAATACGGTTTTTCAGCGATCGCTCAATCACATCCATGACTCGTCGCGATCGCGCGGTTTGCAGGACAGCATTGAGTAACTGTACGTCATAGAAACGGCTCAAATACGCCGCCGCTAGGAAATCTTCTTCCGTCGCCCGCATCAAGCGATCGGTATCGGCACGTAGACCGTGCATTAGTGCTGTAGCACACTTAACATGGGTACTAATGCTACTATCAAGCTTGAGTAACCCAGTTTGTAGGTATTGGCTGAGGATAGTGGCAGTTGCCCTTGTCTGAGGGCGTAAATCGGTAAATTCTGCCTCCAGATTATCCTGAGGGTTGTGATGGTCAATCAGGACGACAATGGGAAGACCAGCTTGTTTGACAAAGGGCATTAATTGGGTTGTGGTTCCCTGATTGTCAACTAGGACACACCCTTGATACACGGAGAAATCCCGATCCTTCAATGTCTGAATTCCCCAGCGCTTAGCGGGTAAGTTGGTCAACTTGACCAAGGCAATGTTTTCCTGATGAGACAAAGTTCCTGCATATACAATGTCACATTGAATATTGTACTGTTGGGCAATTAACTGGTACGCCCAAGCACTCGATAGAGCATCAGGATCAGGGAAATCTTGAATGACAATAAGCTGGCGTTCTGAACTGTGACGATCTAAAACCTGTTGCAGTTCTCCTATTTTAGCTTGGGATGCATCAAAACGCCGCTGACGTTCACCGGTATTGTTACTGCGGTTCTTGGGATTTTTTGGGGAAGTTTTCTGTTGGTGTGAAGCCGCCGCACTCCCATCCGAAGGTGATGCTTTAGGGGGTAGAGCGTTATTATTGACAGATTTAAGTGAGTTGGATTCCATCGTGGGCAAGGTATTCAGCCATCATAGTTTTACACCAATCGCTCCTGGAATAGGGGCTGGTGATTGCATGGGCATTGGAACCCACTCTTATAACTTATAGCCCATAGCCCAATATCTGAAATTCAATTTTTTCAGGGATCTTAAACACCAATCACATACTTTCGCCACTCCTGATGGACTCCACCTTTAACCTGTTTAGCCACCTCAAAGTGCAAACTGCTATAGGGTCTGCGGGGTTGATGTCGTAATATCATGTTGGCTTCCTTAGGGGTTCGGTTCCCTTTTTTGACATTACACCGTACACAGGCGGTAACAATGTTTTCCCAAGAATCTCCCCCGTGTCGAGAACGCGGAATCACATGATCGAGGGTTAAATCATCTCCCGTGTATCCGCAGTATTGACAAGAATGACTATCACGGTAGAGGATATTGCGGCGGGTTAAGGGAATTTCTTTGTAAGGAACCCGAACATAATGGCGCAAGCGAATAACTGTGGGAAGCGGTAACTCTGGATAGACATATTTGCCGTTGTGTTCAATCTGTTCCGCTTTGCCTTTGAGCATCAAAACAACCGCTCGCCGCCAATTGGTGACATTGAGCGGTTCGTAGGAGGCGTTTAACACCAGAACCTTGCTCATTAGGAGATCGAAATAAAGTGAATATTATTCCAGATAGTAGCACAGGTTGATGGGGCTGGGTCATATTTTCATGATCACTTATCAAAGCGAAACATCAGCGCGATCGCGGATTTGTCATTCTCCAACGCCGAAATTTTTCCGCCTAGCTTGTGAGTTCAGTCTAAGATTTAAGTTGGGTGTATCCTATATCTAGGGTGTTCAGTTTAAATATTAATCATTTTCACACTAAATACAGGAGTTGCACCATTAATACCAAATCTGATGCCCGAAATCCCCTTTATAGCTTGAGTACTTTTTCCTGGGAGCCATCTACCCTCTACTCTGAAGCCTTTGAGCTTTTTGTTCTAGCTGGCTGGGAAAGCCGTGAATACCATGAACCATGAACCATGAACCCTGAACTATGAACTAATTTTTTTACCCCGCAGCCAATAGGTGGTCATGTCTCCCTTGCCTTTAATCTGAATCACACCCCGTTCCTCAAACTCGTATTCATCCTTGAGCAATTCATAGGTCGCCTGTGTTACCTGAATGCGACCTGGTAAGCCATGAGACTCCATCCGGCTAGCCGTGTTCACCGTGTCACCCCACAAATCGTAGCTAAACTTTTTAATGCCAATCACACCCGCGACGACAGGACCACTATTGATGCCAATCCTGAGGCGAAAATTTTCTCCGGTTTCGTGATTAAATTCAGCAATGGCTCGCTGCATCTCTAACGCCATCTGGGCGATCGCCTGAGCATGATCCAGACGCCGCCGAGGGAGTCCCGCCGCCACCATATACGCATCGCCAATGGTTTTAATTTTTTCCACACCATGTTCCTCGACGAGTCGATCAAATTTGGAGAAAATCTGATTCAGCAGTTCAACCAGTTGAGTGGGTGAGGTTTGGGTAGAAAACTTGGTAAAATTAACCAGATCGGCAAACATAATCGTCACCCCTTTAAAACTCTCCGCGATCGTGCGTTGACCCCGCTTCAACACCTCTGCTACGGGTTGGGGTAAGATATTCAACAGCAGGAGTTCGGCACGTTTACGGGCACGAGTAAGGGCGACTTCGGCTTGTTTTTGTTCGGTAATATCCGATACTGTTCCTTCGTAGTAGAGGAGTTTACCCGCTTCGTCTTTAACCGTATCGATATTTTCCACAATCCAAATAATGCTGCCATCTTTACGATAAACCTGAGACTGAAAGTCAGATAAGGTATCGTAGCGCTGTATTAAAGCAGCTAACTCTTCCTGGCGTGTGGGTTCAACATACAGTTGTTCGCCAATATTCCTCACCTGTTCCATGAGGTCTTCGGGGGAGGTATAGCCTAAAATTTTAGCTAGGGCTGGATTCGCGGTGATATAGCGTCCCTCCGGCGTGGCTTGGAAAATGCCCTCGGTAGCTCGTTCAAAGATACTGCGATATTTCTCTTCCGCTTGACGCAGGGAAGCTTCTGCTCGTTGTCGTTCTTGAATTTCGGCTTGGAGTTGCAGATTTTGCTTCTCTAGCCGCTTTTGCAGGTTCCGGAGCGCCAGATGCGTTGTCACTCTGGCTTTAACTTCTTCCTGCTGTACGGGTTTGGTGATGAAATCTACGGCTCCCAGATTAAATCCTTTGACTTTATCCACTGCATCAGACAGCGCACTGAGAAACAGCACCGGGATATCCCGTGTGGCTGGATTCGCTTTCAGGCGACGACAGGTTTCAAAGCCATCAATCCCTGGCATCATCACATCCAGCAAGATGAGATCGGGTTTGGCATACTCGACTTTTTGCAGAGCGCTTTGCCCATCCTGCGCCACCAAAACTCTGAAGCCAGAATCGGTTAAAAAGTCGAAGAGGACACCGAGATTATGAGGAGTATCATCGACAATAACGATGACGCCTTGATTAGAATGTTCATCATTCATCGGGGCTGACGTAGTTTGGTTCATAGTTTATAGTTCATCGTTCATGATTCATTCCCTGATGAAGTGCCATAAACGGTAAACAATAGATGATAAGCCTGAGATGGAAGATACACCAACTTCAAAATCAAGCCAGAGCAGATATACGGGTATTGTTGCCAATCTGTTACGTTTACTTGGCGATCGCAGCTATTTTATTGTCTCCCGTTAAAAGACTAACTATTGTCCTATTCCTCTGCTCCCCTAGCTTCCAGACGTGCCATGGCACGTCTCTACATAGCTTCCCCAGCTTCCCCAGCTCCCCCAGCTTCCCCAGCTTCCCCAACTTCCCCAGCTTTCCCAGGCAATCACTGGGGTGAGGAACGAGAGGGTGAAGGTATAGAGCATACACTCTGAGAGTCAGGATCGTCCAGTGACAGAAAAATCGCGCGATCGCGTCCCGTTTCTTTTGCCTGATACAATGCTTGATCCGCCGCCGCTATTAGCGCTTCCGGAGAGGTTTGATGACAAGGAACAGTGCTAGATACCCCCACACTCAAGGTGACAGAATTTTTAATCGGCGATCGCGGATGCGTCAAACCCAACTGAATCAGCTTCGACTGAATAAATTTGGCAACTTGTAACGCCCCTTGGGCTGGGGTATTCGGTAGAATCACTGCAAATTCTTCTCCTCCATAGCGGGCGACTAAATCGGCGGGACGCTTTACCACCTGTTTCATTGCTTGCGCCACCTTATACAAACATTCATCCCCAGCTTGATGCCCCTTAGTATCATTGTAGAGTTTAAAATAATCCACATCGCATAAAAGCAACGACAACACCCATTGTTCTCGTCGCGAAATCCGCCACACTTGGTTAAAATATTCATCAAATCGATGCCGATTCGCCAGTTGAGTTAAACTATCTAACGTGGCTAAACGTTTCAGTTGAGCATTCGCTTTTTGCAGTTTTGCCTCAGCCTCCTGACGCTGCTGAATCTCCTGTTGGAGTTGCTGATTTTGGGCTTCCAGATTTTGGCGTAGCTTTTGAATCGTCAGATGAGTATTCACCCGTGCTAACACGATTTCCTGCTGAGTGGGCTTAATAATATAATCAACTGCGCCTAATTCAAATCCTTTGATGATAACCGCCGTTTGCGACAGGGCGGTGAGAAAAATTACTGGGATATCTTGGGTAGCCGGATTAGCTTTCAGACGCCGACAGGTTTCAAACCCATCAATCCCCGGCATAATCACATCCAGCAAAATGATATCGGGATGCTCAACTTCAGCTTTTTTGATTGCACTGTCACCATCCCTTGCCAGGATAACCTGAAACCCTGCCTCACTCACAAAATCTAACAGCACTTCTGAGTTGGTGAGATTATCATCAACAATGAGAATTGTCTCTTTGTCATTCGTCATTTGTCATTTGTCATTCGTTATGCACTTGGTTGGGGCGGGTTTAGTTACATTTGGGTTAAGGAAAACGCGATAGTAGTAAAATCCGCCCCTACAAACCAAACCCAAAAACTTTAATCCTCTATCTCGTTCATGTATTTTTTCACAAATTCTAGAATTTGTTTTTCCTGAAACCCATTGGCTAAATGGCGAAGTTTCCTGGCAAATGGAACCCATTGCGAATCGAGTTGTTCAAGTTGATCAGCTTTCTCACTAATCCCTTTAATATCACCCATCATCGCTAATTCATAAAGACTATTCATCTCCTTGGGAGACGGTGCAACAATCTTTGAGGGAGTAATCAAAACCTCAGCATTTTGATCAGGCAGTCTTGCTGGAGGGTAAGCACTACTAGGTGCATCGTCAGATTCATAAATCCACTCTAAATTGAGATGCTTTTGCAGAGTAGCAAAGAGAGTTTTAGATTGTACAGGTTGTCCAATAAAATCATCACAACCTGCGGCGAGAGATTGCTGTTGTTTTTCTCCAAAAACGCTGGCTGAAATCGCCAACACAACGGTATCCCGTAACGAGGGAATTTCTCGTATCCGTCGAGTCGCTTCTAATCCATCGAGTTTTGGCATGATCAAATCCATTAAAATTGCGTCAGGGTGGTCTTGTTGTGCTTGCTGGAGACAGTCTTCACCATTGATCGCTTCGAGTATCTCAAATCCTAAGGGTAACAACAAGTTAACTAAAATTGAACGATTTTGCCATTGATCATCAGCAATTAAAATTTTGCGCGGATAACCGCGAAATCCAATAATAACTCGATCTTCCACCACATCCGTTGCTTGATCCGGAGAGACGGCAGGTAAATCTAAATCAACATAAAAGGTACTCCCTTGACCAACATGACTTTCGACATGCAGTTCGCCGCCAAGGAGTTGAACTAATCGCTGACTAATCGCTAATCCTAATCCCGTTCCTTCCACCTGGCGATTCCGATCGCCAATTTGATGGAAGGGTAAAAATATATCGTTTAATTGTTCAGCCGCAATGCCAATTCCGGTATCTTCAATTTGAAAACGCATGGTGCTAGATGCTTCCGTCGCTGGTTCTTGGGCTGAAGTATAGCCCACTTTAAATGTGATACTCCCCTGATCCGTAAATTTAATCGCATTTCCCAACAGATTAATTAGCACCTGTCGCAATCGTTTTTCATCACCCCGGACAATTTTAGGTAAAGGAGAGAGAGGTTGATAGTGAAACGCAATGGCTTTGTCATCAGCACGGATACGAACCATTTCGATAATTCCTTCTAGAAAATGGGGGAACTGAAATTCGCTGACACATAAATCCATTTTCCGGGCTTCAATTTTAGACAGGTCTAAAATATCGTTGAGTAGGGTTAACAGGTGTTCCCCACACTGTTGAATAATACTCAGTCCCTGCTGTTGCTTGGCGGTGGGATGAGGTTCGCGTTTTAGAACTTGAACATAACCTAAAATACCGTTGAGGGGAGTGCGGAGTTCATGACTCATATTCGCCAAGAATTCGCTTTTAGCATGATTGGCGGTTTCGGCTTCTTGGCGGGCTTGTTCTAGGTGTAAATTCTTTTCGGCTAATTGTTGACTAATTCGGGTTTGTTCTTCTAACAGTTGACTCTGGGCGAGGGCAATTCCTACCTGATCCGCGAGTTGACTCAACAGTTCAATTTCAAACATTTCCCACTGTCGCGGACCACTACATTGATGGGCAATTAATAGACCCCAGAGGTTCTCTCGTTGTAGAATGGGAACGACTAAATTCGCTCTCACACCAAAGGGTTGTAACAGTTCGATATGACAGGGTTCTAAGTCGGCTTGGTAGAGATCCTCGATCGCCCGAATGCGTCCTTGGCGGTATTGATCCAGGTAGCCTTCCTGAAAACAGGGATCATAAATCTCCTGTCCTTGAATCGGTGTCCAGCCAGGAACTACGGCTTCCGTCATAATCACCCCAGTTCCATCATCATTGAGTTGGTAGATCACCACTCGATCCACTTGCAAAATCCGGCGTACTTCTGTTACGGTCGTTTGCAGGATGGCATCCAGTTGTAAGGATTGGCGAATCTTCAGCGTAATTTCGGCAAAGAGTTGCCGTTGTAGGGTTTGACGGCGCAGTTCAGCTTCGGAATGCTTGCGTTCAGTGATATCTTCAGCAATCCCAGCAATGCGGGTCATTTTACCCTTGTCGTTAAACACGCGAAACGTCCGCACCCAAACCCAGCGTTCACTCCCGTCGGGACGTAAAATGCGGTATTCTTGTTCAAAGTCTTGTTCCCCTTGCAGTTGTTTCCCTAACGCCTCCGCCACGCGATCGCGATCATAAGGATGAATATTATCTAACCAGGTCATCGGCTGGTCGTAAAGACTTTCGCGGGATCGTCCCCAAACTTCCTCATAAGCGGGACTCAGATAAAACATGCGGCTTAAATCGGGTGTGGTTAAAAAGAACACTTCCCGAATATTTTCCGCCAGTTGGCGGAATTGTTCCTCTCTCTCTAGTAAGGCGGCTTCTGCTTGTTTGCGATCGCTGATATTCGTATGCGTCCCGACAATGCGTGTCACCTTACCATTTTCATCCCGCAGAACCAATCCTCGCGATAAAAACCAAGGGGTTGAACCATTGGCGTGAACCATGCGAAACTCTAATTTCCATTGCGATAGTTCACTGATGAAAAGTTGATCAATACTGATTTTCACCATCGACTGATCCTCTGGATGAACCCGTGCCATCAACTCGTCAAAGCTGGGAGTATCGCGGTCTTCGGGATAACCAATCAGATGCAGGAATTGGGGGGAATAATAGTAGGTATTGGTTGTGAAATTAATATCAAAAAGTCCGCTATCATTCGCTTGAATCGCAAGGGCAAACCGTTCCTCACTCTCCCGTAACGCCATTTGCGTTTCCTGGCGCTGAGTAATATCCAATGCCATAGACGCAATACCAATAAGATTCCCTTGGCTATCAATTAGAGGCGTATTGTACCATTCACAAATAATGGTTCTGCCATCTTTAGTGATATTCTGATTACAGGAACGAGCAACTTGTTTGTCATACCACAGTTTAGCTTTAATCTGTTTAATTTGAGCTTGGGCAACCGGAGGTACAATTAGGGTAGACGGATGACCTAAGGCTTCGTCGCGACTATAGCCAAAAATGCTTTCCGCCGCCGGATTCCAATCGACAATATCCCCTTCTGTATTCCATTCAATCACCGCCAGGGGCGTTTGTTGAACCAACAGAGAGAGACGTTGATCATTTTTCCGCAACGCCTTCTCCATTTGCTTCTGTTCCACCACTTCGGCTAAGAGTTGGCGATTAGCGGCTTTCAGGGCGGCGGTTCGTTCCTGAAACTGTTGATCCAGATGGGCAACGATATGGCGAGACTGGGTGTCGCGATCGCATAATTCTTGATAACCCTTGGCGCGATCGCTAACAATAGCGGCGACAATCAGGGCGGTTATGGCGAAGATGGCGATAAACACATCTTGGGAAACGATAACCCGATTAAATGACTCAAACCTTTCAGCCTGTTGCCAAAAAGCGATACTCGCGACTACACCAATACCTAATGTTGTAATCCGTTGACCCCATTGTAGGGCTGACCCTAAAATAAACGGAAATAGCAGATACTTTAAGTCAACCTGAAAGAAAGGCTGATTTAACAACTGGTTTAACTGAGTGGCAAGTTGTTGATGAAACTGGACTCCAATTGGTTCAGAAACCGTTAGGCTATCACCTGTTACAATAACCGAGGAACTAGCGGGAATCGAAACAACACCAAACACCAACCCACTCACGATTCCCAATCCAATCAGCCAGACTCCAACCTGCCAGATGATTGTTGATATTGTAGGGGCGGGTTTCACTACCCTTGTTTCTGACTTAACCCAGATGTGCCTAAACCCGCCCTTACCCAAGTGTTGAATGAACTGCATAACTTCCCTATCGTCCCCATTTCCCCCATCTTCGCCATTTCCCTCATTCCCCTCATCCCCCGACTGCATCATCGAATAACCCTGAGTCAACAGTACAGGCGTAACAATTAAAAGTCCCATCGCATTACTCAACCACCACCGCAGCCAATCCCCTGCACCCCATTCCCCCGCCAAAACTTCACCCAACAGACGAATTGTGGGACTCACCAGGGAGGATAATAGAACCATACCCACCAGGAATTTGACCACATCCCGGCGACGATTTAACCCGGGATGCATCTCCCAGGATTGAACCAACGTCACACCCCACAAGGCTTGTAGCGTACAGCCTAAACAAGACGCGATCGCAACCGTTCCCGGAATTCCCATAAATAGCGCCCTAGATAACTCAGCCAAAGCCACACCCAGCCACAGATTGCGTCCTAGTAACAAAAGGGCGGCTTGACTAATTCCGGCGGGAATCCAAATCAAGGGGATAATAGTCTGACGGCTAAAAATTTGGGCAGTAGCGATATAAATTAGCGTCAAGGCTAAGACGTTGAGAAAATATCGTCCTAACGGAGAAAGATTCCAGGTTTTGTTCATCGGACTTTCTAACGTTTAAATTATCCAGGATGAATGATTATACGTTGTGAAATAAACCCATCAAGCGCTTACTTGGGGCGGATTTATTTAGGGCTTGCTGCAAAAAGCCGAAACCCATATCAAGCAATGCTTTGAGCCATATTGACAGTGGATAAAGTGCAAGGAAATGGGGTAGCATCCTTCATAAGTATGGCATCACCTTGCTCAGGGAAAATGTACCCTTGCTCCCCCAGCTCTCCCAGCTTCTCCAGCTTCCCCAGCTCCCCCTCACCACAACACTTATTCAGCAGCCCCTATTTATGGAGGCAATCGAGATAGCACCAATACCATTCCCACAAAACCTATCCTTTCCCCATCCGCCAAGCGGCTACAATCTCAACTTTAAAATCAGATCACCATTGGGGGAATAGGAAAAGTGATCACCCTTAGAGTTTAACATCTTAACTCAAAGCAATAAATTCAAACTTAAGCTAGGTTCGTCGTCAGCACTTTGGTGTTACAAGGGTTTGATCACAAAGGATAAACCTTAAAATGTCGCTGGCTTAAGCTGGGTTCGTAAGTACCTAGACATAAATTCTGTAGGTTGTACGAAAAAATGTGGCTCTTCGAGAGTATTTATGATCAAAACAGAACAAAAATTTCGGGAATAGGGAACACCTCGACCCTTCGATACGCTCAGGACATCGCTTCGCTCAGTGTGTCATAGGCAATGGTCACTAAACCAGTTAGCCAGAAATGACTGTGATCTTCATCATATTACTTCAAAAAAAACATCACACTTTACTCTCAAGTCCCTCACAAGTTGACTCTCTGAATATCACCGGAGTTAAGGACAAGTAACACAGATTACATTTGGACAATGAAGAATAATTAGAATAGTCAAAACACATCAGATATCTCTCAGAATCTAAAATCTGATCCACCTGTTTTTATCTACATCTTGGGTCTTGCTATGAACCTTTGGCTTATCAGTCTATACGCACTCATTTCGCTGTATTTATTAGTCGCTTGGTTACGCTTTTTTAAACAAGGAAAGGGAATGACACTCCAGCAAAAACTTTTATCGTTACTCACTATTGGTATCGCCACCGTATGTTGGCCCCTTGTTCTCCCCATTGCTTACGTAAGGTTATTAAACGCTACCGTATCACGATCGTAGAGTTGTTCTGCTGAACCAAATTCAAAACATTAGGCAGATTGTTTCAGAAAGGGTGTATCTACTCAAGCTCAATATTAGTGGAATTCCAGAGCTGTAACAGAGAATACATAAATATAGCCACTCCAAATGGCTTTAGAGTTTAACGAATTAACTTGGTTTATGCCTGGAGTTTAAAGATGACACTTTTGCTTATTGGTTTTTACATATTGGTTGCGCTTTACTTATTAACCGCTTGGTTACACTTTCTCGAAAAAGGAGCAGGACTATCTCCTCAGCAAAAAGTTTTATCGTTACTCACTATTGGTATTGCCACGGTATTTTGGCCCCTTGTCCTGCCCATTGCTTACGTGAAATTATTGGATGCTACAGTATCACAACCACAGAATTATTCTAGTAGAACGTCTTAATTCAGTAAGATTTAAAATAATCACGTAAACGTTTAATTGAATCTTGAAAGCTGGCTCACGACAAAAAACCCAGAAAGTCTTTTCTGTCAACTTTCTGATATAGTGGTCAGTGAGCTGACTTTTCACGCCATCTAGAAAAATCGATATCAAACCTAACCCCCCAGTCCCTTTACCTTTTAGATCCCCCTTCCGTCCCCCTTCAAAAAGGGGAGACCAGATGTTGCTTCGCGTTTTTTGCACGGGGAAGCCAGAGGATGCTTCGCTTTTTGTTCCATGGGGGAGAACTCAAAGCTTCTCTCCTTGAAGGAGAGAGGTTTGGAGAGAGGTTTTCCAGATCCCGTGAAAAGTAAGGTCAGTGAGAGCCATGCTGAAAAACTCAGTCAGCGTATAGACAAAGAGATTAAACCATTGACAATCGCCGGGAAACTGAGTCCGAGGTAATCGATTATGTCACAACTTGTAAAAGCCCAACTAATTTCTACAGATGGTGGGGGAACAATTGACTTCATGTTCAACCCCAACCAGTTAGCCTTTAGCCAGCAAATTAACTTAACAAAAAGTAGCGGAGCGCGAACAGGTCGAGGATTACCCAAGGTAAACTTTGCCTATCCTGAACCTGTTACCCTCTCGATTAACAATATTATTTTTGATACCTATGAGACAGGTGAGAACGTCCTCCGCCATCTAAAACAGTTTGAGAAAGCGGTAAATTTTGCCGAGTCGGGGGAAGGAAAGGAAAAACGTCCGCCCACTTATGTGTTTACCTGGGGTTCCCAGGAGTATATTCGGTGTTTTGTTACAAAAGTTGATTATAACTTGACCATGTTTCTGCCTGATGGGACACCCGTCCGAGTGTCGGTGAACCTGACATTGGAAGAGATTGATGAGTCTGTGTCTCAACCGGGAATGGGAACGCCCCAACCGAGTGGAAACCAGCGTCAAAGTGGTAGGCGTTAATGTAGAACGGTGCAGGTAGCGAGTAGGGATGGGGAAGATGGGGAAGATGAGGAAGGCTATCCGATTTGGTATCACACAGTTGATAAGTACCTGAACATAAATTCTGTTAATCGAGTTAAGAATTGTAAAACCCCTCAATCCCTTGTTCCTGTTCCCTATTCCCCAATTTCAACCGTCAACTTGAATTTCGTCTGAGTACTTATCACCCAGGTTTCTCGCTTGGGGACTATTCATCTGTTAGGATAGCTAAACAGATATTAGAGATCGTTCGCGATCGCACCCCTTAAACCATCCCTATCAATCACCGACAATACAATAGTTTAGGTTGCATCCGACCTTTTGTGATTGTTACCTGTTGAATTTTTACAGATGAATGCTACATTCATCTTAAACAGGCTATTGATGTTGGATGTTGGTTTACAAAACGTAAAATTCAGGCAAGTGAAACAGGTCAGCAATAAACGGGAAAGTTAATCACTCAAGCCCCTGCTTTCTGCCTAAATTGTCCCATTCTCCCATCAATTCCCCGGGGGTAAATTCCCAGTCAGCGGCACAACTCAGTGCCAAGTCTTGATTCTAGAGGTCGCCATGGCTGTTACTTATGTAGCTGAACCGATTTTAGAAATTGATGGTCAGTTAGCGTCCAAAGCATTAATGGACGACATTATTGAAATCGCAGTGGAAGAAAGCATCCATCTTCCTGGAATGTTCACCATAGTGATTAAGAATGATTACTTTCCGGGGCGCAGCGAGGATGAAACCTGGCGACATGCTGGCTTATTTGAAATCGGCAAAACGATTAAGATAGGGTTCGGTTCGAGTACCACCGAAGCCCAAGAGTTTGAAGAGGAAGAGAAAGATTATGTTCTCGAAGGGGAAATCACGGCAATGGAATGTAACTTTACCCGTGACTCCGAAGCGCCGATGATGATTCGCGGCTACGATATTTCTCATCGGCTATGGCGGGGGCGGTATAATCGTTCGTTTCAGAATATGACCGATACCGATATTGTCAAAAAAATTGCTGGGGAAGTCGGGATACCCACAGGTACGATTGATGAAACGGGTGGACCCTATGGATATGGGGATATAAATGGGTCAAATGGCTATATCTTTCAAGAAAATCAGACGAACCTAGAATTTTTACGTGAACGCGCCGCCCGTAACGGGTTTGAATTTTTTGTTCAGGATGGAAAATTAAACTTCCGTAAACCCAAAGTTGATGAATCTCTAGAACTGAAATGGCTCAAAGATGTTCATAGTTTTCAGGTTAGAGTCAGTAGCGCCGAACAGGTGAGTGAAGTTGAAGTCCGAGGCTGGGACTACAGTCAAAAACAAGCCATTGTCGAAACAGCCAATCGAGGACAAGTCCATACCCAAAATGATTATGGAGATGGGGCTAGCACCAGTACCAGCTTTAAAGGCAAGCCACCCACACCCAAAATGATTTTAGTAGACCAGCCTGTCTTCAATGCCCCCGAAGCTAGAACCATCGCTCAAGCGATTTGTGACGAATTAGGCGGAGAATTTGTTCATGCTGATGCCAAAGCAGAAGGAAATCCCAAAATTCGACCAGGACGGGTGATCAAACTCAGCGATTTAGGCAAATACAGTGGAGAGTATTACGTAACCGAAACCCGTCACCTATTCGACGAACGAATTTACACTACAGAATTCACTATTCGAGGATTACGTGGCGATAATCTCCCACCCCTGTTATCCCACGAAGCGCCATTTCAACCGGGACAAACATTACTCGTCGGTATTGTGACTGATAATAATGATCCTAAAGGTTGGGGTCGAGTTAGAGTCAAATTTCCTACTCTAACCGAAGAACATGCAAGCTACTGGGCGCGAATCGCGGCGGCTGGTGTAGGACCCGGACGAGGGTTTGACTGTATTCCAGAGGTGAATGATGAGGTGTTAGTCGGGTTTGAACATGGCGATATTCATCACCCTTATGTACTTGGCGGCGTTTGGAATGGCAAAGATAAACCGCCAGAAGCAGTGACTGATAGCGTCATGGATGGCAAGGTTCGACTGCGAACATTGAAAACTCGCACGGGTCATACCTTACAGTTTGTTGAAGAGGATAAAGGCAGCAGTAAAAAAGGCGTTTATCTGGATACGGTATACAATCATCATTTGCACTTGAATGATACTGAGCAATTTATCGAAGCGAAAACTAAAAATGGTCATTATCTTCGCTTAGACGATAAAAACAAAAAGGCAGAAGTTCAAACTCAGAATGGTCATTATGTTCTCTTAGATGATGGAGGAGGAAAAATTGAACTGAAATGTGGTGGAACAACGATTACTATGAAAAAGATGGGTAACAGCATTACGATAAAAGGAACTAGCATTACCCTAGATGCCCAAAAAATCGATATTAAAGCCACAGGTCCAGTGGCTGTTAAAGGCACACCAATTAAACTTAATTAGACAAATAGGAGCTTATTATGGGAAAACCTGCAGCAAGATTTGGCGATACTGTAACCCATCCCCTTCCACCCACATTAACACCCGGACCCGGTAGTTTTAATGTATTAATTGGCGGAAAACCAGCTTGGCGGGGTATCCCCGCAGCATCAGCAGCTGTCTTGCAATCTGCCAAAAAAGCATCTGATGCCATTATCAAAACGGCTGAAACAGCAACATTAAATGCGGCTGGTACACCAGCTGCGCCAGTGGCAAAGGCAGCAGAAGAGGCGACGAAAGCGACAATAGCTGGCGTGATGGGAAGTCTCATCTCCAGTATGGCAGCTAGTGGAGCAGCTGCAGGTGCGGCGGCTGGCGGTATTGGCGCTACTGTTGATACCCATACCTGCACAACACCCTTACCTATACCCCCCCACGGACCTGGTGTAGTTATTGACGGTAGTACATCGGTTTTGATTAATGGACTCCCAGCTTGTTTTCTGGGCAACACTGTTTTAGAAGCGTTAGGTCCGCCCAATAAAATTACAATGGGTTGTCCTACGGTTCTCATCGGTAGTGGACCAGCGGCAAGTGTTTCTGTAGACACCAGCGCTATGGTGGCTCAGATGGAAGCTCAAGCTAGTCAAGCTGCAGCAAAAGCGAAAAAGAAAGCTGAAGAAGAACAGAAAAAGAAAGAGGAATAGAACAGCAATAGGAGTTATACAGAAGTAAAGCTCATAAGTAGGGGTATAGATAGACTGAGGTTCACGGAAAAGGCTGTATTCTATTCAAATCCTACTTATTGAGTTTTCCGAAGCTGCCATGCCTTTAAATTGTGTCTAGGTAGTGAGCAAGATGCTCACCCTACAAGGATTTTGCCATTCTTGACATTAGGATTAAATGTTTAAATGCCGAAACAGTTAAGCTGTTCTGAATAACTAAAGCTGCCCGTACAATAGAAATTGACTCTTGAGATTTTCTGACCATTAATTGAGGTTACATCAAAGAACGTTCTAGGAAAGTCGCACTTATCCTAATAGACTAAATTTATAGAAATGGCAGATATTACAAATAACCAGCCACGAGATTATCTGGGTAGAGGACTATCATTTCCGTTACGGGGAAACCTGCAAGGAAGCCTACAACTCAGCGCCGACATCCGAAACATCGAAGAAGCGATCGCGCTAATCTTGGGTACTAAGGTAGGTGAACGGGTTTACCGACCAAATTTTGGGTCGCGCCTGTCTGAACTCGCCTTTGCGCCAATGAATACCCAAACCCTTTTGCTGATTCGAGTCTATGTTGAGGAAGCCCTGAAAATGTGGGAACCTCGAATTGTACTGGATGGCGTTTATACAGAACCGGACCCCATCCGCGGTCGCGTCAATATTATTATTGAATATCATCCTAAAGACTCCCATGATACTCGCAGTTTAGTTTATCCGTTCTATCTCCAGCCCTCTGGGGAGTAACTAGGATCTGCTGAATTTGTGCTGGGGATAGGGAGCAGGGGAAGCAGGGGAAGCTGGGGGAGCTGAGGGAGCTGGGGAGGAAGAGTTACAACCAACGAATGACAAATTATGGAATTTGATTTTTTACCCAAGTTACCAAAATCTGATTTAGACGATCGCGCATTTCAGGATTTAGTAGAAGAGTGTATCCTCCGCATTCCCCGCTACTGTCCAGAATGGACGAATTACAACCCCAGTGATCCAGGAATCACGCTGATTGAACTGTTCGCCTGGTTAACTGACCAAATGTTGCTGCGGTTCAATCAAGTCCCCCGGCGTAACTATGTTACCTTTCTGGAATTACTGGGGATTCGCCTGCAAGCACCAACCCCGGCTCAAACCCAGCAAACATTTTATCTGAGTTCATCTCTCCCCGAAGCCTACACGATTCCCACAGGAACCGAAGTGGCGACGGTACGCACTCAAACCGACGATGCGATTATTTTTAGCACCGATCGCCCTCTAGTGATTGCTAAACCCAGTATCCGCCATTTTCTCACCTCGGATATTGCTGAAGAGGAACCCCAAGTGCTGCGCGATCGCTTCGTGGGAACGTGGACTCAGCAACCCAGTGGGGAGTGGGAAGGGTTGGAGTTATCGATTTTTAATGAACAACCTGAAGCCGGAAATTGCTTTTATCTTGTCTTTGAAGCCGATCAACCCATCGAAGGCAATGTTATCGCCCTGCGAATTAGGGGTGAAGCCGCAACCTCTACCGGGATTAATCCCGAAGATCCCCCTCGCCTTTGGCAAGCCTGGAATGGTATGTTTTGGCAACCCATCCTCCTCCAAGAAGCGGATGATAGTACCAAAGGATTTAGTTTCAGCGAACTGATCCGTCAAGGGGGTGATCCATTACAAGGGGCGGATGTTGTCCTCCATTTACCCCTGCGTTTACCCGTTACTCAATTTGTTACCTATCAGGGACGTTGGTTACGCTGTGTTTACAGCGAACCTCAGTTCAATCAACCCGGTTATATGCGTTCCCCGCGCATCGTTGGTTTAGATGTTCGGTCGATTGGCGGTACTGTTGAAGTCACCCAATGTACGACAATTCGTAATGAAATCCTCGGCGAAAGTGATGGAAATCCCGGTCAAACCTTTCAACTGCAAGGACGGGGAATTTTGCCCCGTCGGGAAGAAGAACATATTTTGGTGATTCCGCCTGGAGGTTTACCCCAAATCTGGCAAGAAGTCAATGATTTTGCTGACTCAGGTCCAGAAGACCTGCACTATACCATTGATGCGATTACTGGCATCATTCAATTTGGTCCCCTATTACGAGAACCCTCTCAACTGCGAGAACAAACGCGGTGGCGTTCCCGTTCTCAGAGAGTCCCCTCGGAAATGCTCAGTTTAGTCAATGGTCGAACTGGCGCGTTAGAACGACGGGAGGGCGCAGCGATGCAGTCGATGGAACGTCAATATGGCGCAGTTCCCCCTAGAGGTGCGGTGATCCAAATGGCTGCCTATCGCATTGGGGGTGGTCAACAGGGTAACGTGCAACGGGGCGCGATTCAAGTCCTCAAATCGGCTGTTCCTTATGTGGCGAACGTAATTAACTATTCTCCCGCCCGGAATGGCGCTGATGCGGAATCCTTAGAACAAGCCGTGATCCGAGTACCACGACTCCTAAGAACCCGCGATCGCGCCGTCACTCGCGAAGACTTTGAATACCTAGCCATGGAAGCCGGAGGCGGCTCTATTTCTCGCGTGTTATGCTTATCACCCATTCGCCAAGAAGACGCCGGACGAGTACGTCTGCTGCTTGTACCCAACGCCAATACGGATGGGATTGAGCGCGGTGAAGGCATTGATCCAGATGTATTAACGCTAACCCCGCAACTCACTGAACGAGTGCTGAGTTATCTTGATGAACGACGGTTACTCGGTGTAGAAATCCTCTGTAGCCAACCCGATTACGTTGGGGTTGCGGTACAAACAGAAGTTGCTCTCGATGCAGCTTACAATAATCCCCGTGCCCAACAAGAAATACTATTGAAACTACAAACCGCACTCTATCGCTTTCTCAATCCTTTAACTGGGGGGTCAGAGGGGAACGGGTGGTCGTTTGGTCGCCCAGTTTATTCATCGGATATTGTTACCTTATTGCAAAGCGTTCCTGGAGTAAAGTATTTAGGGGCGGTACAGCTATTTGAATTACGGCGTCAGGGGCAGAATTGGATGCGAAGCTCGCCTTTAACTCTCATTGACCCCGGTCCTTTGGGTCTAATCTGTTCTTGGCATAGTAATCGGTCACGCTCAGGTCATGTGATTAATTTGATTACATAAGTGCGAATATAAGAAGGGTGATCGCACTTTCTCCCATCAATCCAACCCTAACGCGATCGCGCTGTGGTTTATCCTCAATTCGACCGTAGTGGCGTTTAGGGTGATAATAAAGTCTTATGAATTAAGCCAAGGGAGCTGCGTAAAAATAAAGTACCAGTGAGGAAAGCTGTCTTCATCAACTCAGCCAAGCTTGATTGGTATATTATTAAGCCGCAAGTCCCCAAAGTCCCACGGTGTAATGCTTGTAGGGTGGGTTGACGAAGGAAACCCAACTAATTAAGCGATTAAGCTAGGTTTTCTTCAAATCAAGCCAATCGCTACACATATAAGGAAAATTTATCACCTTATGTACGGGAGAGCCAATTTTTCAGACTTTTTCCCTTGATTGGATATGTAGCTTCTTGTACTTCAAATTGAAGTGCGGAGTCTGGGCTCAAAGCATTAGCTAAAGGGATGCTAGGTAAGCATTGCTTAGACGCTGGGTGGGGTCAATTCCTGCGAATACTAGAGCAATGCTGTTTTAAGCGTGGTGTATTTTTCCGGAAAGTAGATGCTAAAAAGACAAACTATTTTTGGGAGCATGTCAGGTTTGCACGCGAGGAGCTGAAGAGGAGGAATGAAAACAACAGAAAAAGTTAGTCAAGAGTGTCTGTTAACTCATTCTTAATCTTTTGTTTTTTTGGCGTTTTTAATTCAATCTGACCACCCCAGCCAAGCACGAAGGAAAGGCTTATTGTTACTCTTCTAGTTTTTATAGACACACAAAGATTGACGGCTTTTAAATTAACCGTTACCCGGAAAGTCATAACTTATGTATGACTAGAATATTTCTGTTTTTGGCGGCAAAAAACGTGATACAGCTTTAAATCATATTATTCAGATAAGCGCAGCGATGAGCTAAAACTTGAGGCACATTCTCCTGATTCCACTGCGCTCCACTAATTTTTGTACGCCGATCAATTTGTTTGACGGCTGACTCGACTGCCCCCGATGCCACCGAGCAAATTTGTTCTGACGAATAATAGGAGTAATTAATAATGCGATAACGATGCTTTTTTATATAGTCACAAAAATTTCCAGCTTGCTTGGCGCTCAACCCAACAAATAATTCAATCGTTTCCTTAACTTTCCCTTTCCACAAAAGAGCTTCGGCTTTCTTTAATCGTTTTTTAGAGCAACCAAATTTATACAGATTTTCTTTCAAATGAAACCAATCTAAAATTTCTCTTCGAGTCTTTGAGTCACTAATTTGATGGATAATCTTCCAAATCCCATCGTGTCCATCCCCAATGCAAGTAACTGGCGATGCTAATGGTTGTTCATTCACCCAGTTCACTAAACTTTGAGAATCTTGAAAGAAAGCTTCTGTTACTTGTTCATGAATCCTTATACCTTTGTAATCTCGCCAGATACAAGGTTCAGATGGTGGTGTTCTTAAACGAATTTTTCCCCCATCCACGCTCAATTCTTGAATCGGTTTATCTTGAATGGGCAACTTGAATTCTTGTCGATGTACTATTCGCTGCTGCGTCTTGGATGAGATGTCAATTCCTGTCAAGTATTTGACATCCTTTGTGGTATTTTGATAGGAGACATTAGCGCTGACTATCAAACAACATTTTTCCAGATAGGGACTGATTTGTGTGTAAGGTTTAACTCCTAATCTTTTAGCTTGTTTGTCTGTCATCTGGAGTTCTCCTATCCAACTTTTCAATGTCCGGATTCTTCCGGCACGGATTCCAGTTGCTTGTTGGATAAAAAAAATCCGATTTGTGGACTGACATATTCGTTTACCTGATGATGTACAGTTGCTTCAATACTTTCTCGCGTCCTTACACTGCTCAGGTGATGTTTCTTCATAAAGGATTTGGGCAATCCCTTTGATATAATCTTTTAAAGCTTGCTCTTTTTCAGGTGTCATCGGAAAGTCAGATCTATGAGGATAGTCTTATTGTCCCTCATAATCGCCATGATTGTCACTCTCATCTTCAGCCGACAAGTTAAAACTTGTTTGGCTCTCTTTGCGATCGCACACCCATTAACTTGACGCTACAATCAACTCCTGACATGGCTTTTCGCTTCTTGACGCCTAGAGCGCCGGCCCAGTAATCACGATGAGGGTAAAGCATGAGAAAATGGATTGACACAACAGTTGTGAGTCGTCTGATTGTGTGAAGTTTTACAAAGAGTTTCTCATTTAAGTTGAGCAAGAAGAAAACGAATGCATCCACCACTGTGGCGTCCGCCGATAGAATTGTCTGCCGTAGAACTTGGGATTGTTTCCCGTATCCGTCGCGCCAAACTATTCATCTTTTTACGCCAAATACGTCACCGCTTATTTGACGAACAATTCCAAAAGGAATTAGCCAAAATTTATACCGACAGCTCCAAAGGACATCCACCTGTCCCGCCAGCCCAGTTAGCTTTAGTCGTTATCTTACCAATGTTCCAGAAGCTTGGGTGAGTGATGCGATTAGCGCCGATCTGGTCGCGCAGCAGGTCAAGTTGGTGGAGTTGCATATTGACCGAGCTTACCTGAGCGCTAAATTAGTACGTAAACGACAAGAGGAATTAAACATCTACTGCAAAGCTTGGTCTGTACGCAATCGAGGTGGGCGTTTCAGCAAAAGTGCTTTTGCTTTAGATTGGCAACAGGGAACCCTGAGCTGTCCCAACCAAATCAGTGTACCACTAAAACTGGGCAAAACCGTACATTTCCCAGCATCTGATTGTGCTGTTTGTCCTTTACGAGAGCGTTGTACTACTAATCAGCGAGGTCGTAGTGTCAAGATTCATCCCGATGAACCCTTGCTGTTTGAGTTACGAACACGCCAATTAACTCCCTTGGGACGAGCTAAGAATCGAGAGCGCACGGCAGTTGAACATTCCTTGGCACATCTGGGACCATGGCTTGGCAATCGCGCTCGCTATATTGGTTTACGCAAGAACCTGTTTGACTTACGACGTGCCGCCGTTGTCAACAACCTTCATGTCCTGGCTCGCCACTTTCAGGGGAGGGGAGGCTTACCTTGGCAAGACATTTGACACCCAATTGGGGGAACGCTACCACCAATCAATATTCATCACAACCATAAAATCTACGCGATCGAGCAACGGCTAAATAATCCTACTCGCGATCGCACTTTGAAAGCGTCCCCAGCAAGTCATCCTATTTCCTGACTATTGCCCTTTACTACCATGCTATGTCGGCGAGCGTTTCCGCCTTTTTTCTTATCGGTGCTTCACCAGACATGATATCACTCCTTCATACCAGAAAATTCTACAGGTAGATATCACAGCGATAGATATATTTAGTTTTTGAAGTTCGACTTAAATGAGACATACTTTGTAAAACTTCACACAATTAGACGGCTCACAACTGTTGTGTCAATCTATTTTCTTATGCTTTACCCCCATCGTGATTACTGGACTGGCGCTCTAGTGGCGCGATCACCAACCCATCAGCTTAACACTACCTACAATGAAGTCCCGACAAGGTTCGCCATTCAAGTTAACGGATACTCTCGGCTAACTTTTTCTGTTGTTTTCATTCCTCCCCTTCAGCTCCTCGCGTGCAAACCTGACATGCTCCCCTATTTTTGTCCTAATTGCTTAACAAAAACGGGTAAAAAACCACTATCAGAGCGTGTCCATTCATGTAATCACTGCGGCTATACCACTGATAGAGATGTAGCCGCAGCACAGACAGTCCGTATAAGAGGACTTGCAGCCGTGGGGTACACGGTCAAGATGCTTTCTGAGGGTAAAGGTTTCGTCCTGGAAGACGTTAAACTCTGCCTCCCTGTGACGGAAGAATCACCGTCCTTATAGGGCGGTGAGTGTCAAGACACTATTAACATCCTACCTCTAATCCCTCTGGCGGTTGGGAATAGAAGCCTTGTTCCTCTGCGGCTGTGGGTGAGTTCGTAAACTGTTCGATTTGAGTCAATAAGGTTTTCGCTTCTAGATCACCATTGTCGGTTCGGTGTTTGAGGTAGAGCTTTAGTTCATTGACTAGGGCAGTGGGGATGTTCATGGGTAACAATTCAAATGAAAACGCTATATTCCATTGTGACGTTTTCCCCCGTTAAGCTGACGCTATAACGGGGGCTTCTAAAATAGAGAGAGTTGAGTTCCTCGTATCCTAGAAGTTCGCGCTTCACGGGCTGAGTAAGGTAGAAGTTCTGGAACTGTAGCCTCTTCCATCGAGATGCAAGCGTACCAGCCGTCAGCCTTGTGAACAATGGTGCAAGTTTTCAGCTTGAAACCCTCTGGAATAGGGCGATGCAGAATAATCGGCATCTCCCCAATTTGGCTCTCCCGGACTTAGGGTGATAATAAAATCGGTTCTTCAGCCATCTTGTCAAAAAAAGATTCCATTTTTTACAAAACTACATGCATCCAGCCTGTAAGCTGTTTTGCGGTTTAACGTGTTAATCTGACTTGCTATGACTCAATAAAGGAAGCGAAAAGTTAAAAGTTGATCCTTGTGTTGGCACACTGGTAACACTAATTTGTCCCCCGTGAGCATTAATAATTTGCCGACATAAATATAAGCCTAAACCAATTCCGGTTAAGTGTTGAGAGTGCAATCCCCGAACATAAAGCTTAAACAGCCGATCGCACTGCTGTTTGCTCATCCCTACCCCATTATCCGCGATCGCACAATGAAGCATATCCCTCTCAACCCTTACTGTCAGCGTAATCTTAACCCCCGGTAGATTGTGTTTAAGGGCATTCGTCAATAGATGATGAAACACACATCGCAGTTGAGTCGGATCAGCTTTCACCGGGGGTAAGGTTTGGGGAATAACCGTCGTTAATTGAGCGTGGTTACTGCTGAATAACGGCTGCAAATCAGCCAGGATTTGGCTGAGGAGTTCATTTAAGCATAAAGGTTGACAGTGGAGTTCAATTTTCCGCCCTTGGTTAAAATGGTCTTCAGATAAGGCATTGATTAACGTCAATTGGCGATCGCTATTTTCAATCAGCCGATCCAGAGTTCGGCGTGGCAAGGCAACGGTTTCACCAGGGCTATTTTGGGTTCCCTTCAACATCAGAATTAAGCCCATCATTGACGTTCGTAGATCATGGGATACTGCTTGTAAAAACACATCTTTGAGTTCGTAAAGCCGTTGCAATTCCTGCATTTTTTCCTCAAGTTGCAGGGTACGTTCCGCCACTTGGCTTTCTAGGTTACTATTAAGCCCTTGGACTTGTTGGTAAAGTTGAGCTTGTTGAATGGCAATAGTGACTTGAACCGCTAATCGTCTTAACCAATCCACCTCAAAGGATTGCCAATGACGGGAACGGTGGCATTGATGAACTGCCAAGAGTCCAAATAGTTGATCATCGAGAATTAATGGAATTGCCAGAGTCGCTTTAATCTGGTAGCACCGATAAAAGTCTTTGAGATAGGGCGTTACATTAACCCGTTCCGTATTATCCCGGATTAAAATTTGACGCTGGGCAAATAATTCTTGGGTTTCTTGTAACAGTTTCTCTGAGGCTTTCCATCCCAACAGAGATTTATAAGCAGAGGCAACAGATTCGGCAGCAATTTTACTGTGGTTATTTTCATCTAGATAACTAATATAGACACGATCTGCCTGTAATAATTGCCGCACTTCCACAACAGTGGTGTGCAAAATTTGGTCTAAATCCAAGGATTGACGAATCCGCAGGGCAATCTCCGCTAACAAGCGATCACGTTCTAAGGTAGCCCGGAGTTGATGTTCTGCCTGTTGACGCTCTGACATAGCGGCGGCTAAAACTAAAGCGGTTATGGTTACCACTGCCATAAACGTTTGTAGCAGTAGAATTGCCCCTAGGGTACTTCCCGTTTTCACCACAAACGGTCCAATCCCCTGGAGAACACCGCCAATTGCCATTCCCGAAACGATTAAACTGGCAAGAACCGCACCCCACACCCGAAATCGCAGCGCCGCCCAAACAACAAAGGGAAAGGGTAAATATTCGAGGGGATAGTCGGAGAGAGCAAAGGTAGTTCGAGACTGGAAAACTAGCCAACTAAATACGCCCAGTAGACTCCAGCACAGGACGGCTTCTAAAATCTGTTGGGGTTGATAATTTGGCGGAAAAATTCGCTGAGGAGAGTCCTGAACCATTAATAGCAGTAAGGGGGTAAACACTAAGATTCCCATACTGTCTCCTAACCAAAGGGTTCCCCAATTCAGTCCAAATTGATGCCATGGAATGAAACCTACCCAGCAATTCACTAGCGTACTAATCGTGGCGTTAATTGAGGGGGCAATGATCGCGCCGAAGATAATTAGAACATAAGCATCTTTAAGGCATTCTAACGTCGGGTTAAAATCCAGGCGACGTAATCCCATCGCACCGACAACAGCTTGTAACGTGCAGCCGATTACCGAACCCAGAGACACCAAAAATGAGGCTCCCAGAGACAGATTGAGCCAAAATGCACCAATCGCCACACCAACCCACAGTCGTTTTCCCTGCAAAAAAAGGACAGCTAGAGCAATCCCCGCACTGGGCCAAACAGGAGATGCCTCAGCGCCCAATCCCAGCCAAGACAAGGTAAACTGAGCGCTACCCATATAAGCGATCGCCACTAGAGCAACTGTGATCAGGTATCGCCAGAAACGCTGCGGATTCCCAGGAAATATGGACAAAATTAAATCTTCACCGTAACTAATAAGCTGTCATGCATTTAAATTGGGTATTAGTAGCGAGCAAGATGCTCGCACTACAAGGCTTTCGCCGTTATTGATATTAAGGTTTAAATGCCGAACAGCTTATTCAAGATTTCATAGCTAAGAGTGATCGGCTTCCATCAACAGGATGCCCAACGTTATCAAAACTTAACATCCCCTAGGTGGGTGAGTGTTGAGTTGTAGGGGCGGGTTTAGGGACTAATATTGATTGTTATCCCTAGGTTGGCGGCAAAACCCGCCCCAACCAAATGACTTCGCGAGTACAACGTAAGCTGTTTTCTTCCCCAGCTTCCCCAGCTTCCCCAGCTTCCCCAGCTCCCCCAGCTTCCTCTCACCACAACACTTATTCAGCAACGCCTAACTATTCTGTCTCACACTCTCCGGAACCCCCACAGGGGAAATACCCGCGATCGCCCGCAGGTTTTGAGAGCGAATTAATTCAGTAAAATTTAAACTCAGTCGCCCTTCTATCTCAGCCACGGATTCAATCGCCGCTAATAGATGCTGCGCTGCTTCTGTTTCGGTATAGCCACGCCGTAGGGCGACTTTGATCGCATCGGTATCCGCCTCTAGGTGGGTTTGACAACTGCGAGTGCTGCGCCAAATTTGACTCCCCGCGATCGCACTCAATCCCGTCGCCACAACGACACCCACCGCATCGCCTTGCACCAGTTCTACCATTCCCCCTAACAATCCGGCAATGACAACGCCTTGATATAAATCAGGCTTAAACCACCTGATATTCAGCAACCAACTCACGGTACTGAGGAGCAGCATATCTCGTTGCGGTCTAGGTAAGCGACGCCACAGATCAAAGTTAATATAGATTGGACGATCTCTTGACCAAGGCATCGGGAAAGGAGTGTCAATCACCGCCGTCTGTTGCGGTTTACTGATAATTTTGGTCAGCATTCGCCCAGAGGCGGGCATTAGATCACGCAAGCGGCGAATTTCTGGCTCTGGATTCATCAGCCGAGGGACTCAAAACTTAGAGGATTTAGAGGATAAAGTTAAAACACTTATTGTCCCAACTATCTCATGCCTGCCTTAAAATGCAAAACGCCTGGGCAGGGAAACCCCTAAAATAGGCACAGGAGATTGTCAAGACCAGACTCTCCCCTTTAGCTACAACCCAGCGATAGACTATGGACGCTTTTACCCCATTTCCACCGCAATGGACAAAATCAGCCACTCATGCCTTAGAGTTCTGCTGTCCCACCTGTCATGCTTCTTCGATGGAAGCCCAACGGGTTTGGATTAATCGACAATCACCCGTCCTGACTGAAGATTATCGTAAAAAGTGGCAAGAGTTCTATCAATGTCAGTGTGGTAAAGTGTGGTGGGCTTGGAGTAGCGATCGCCCTCCCTCGGAATTGACGAACCGTGATCGACCCCCAGATTTGTAACGTCGAATACCATAAACAGTAAGTCGCCCATGGCAGTAGTTGGGCTAGCATTCCAGTTTATTTATGCGCGTTTCCACTCTCATTGCCCTAACCCTAAGTACAGCCAGTTTTTTGGGAATGCCAATTGCCCCGATTCATGCTGTACAGCAAGCCGATGGTACCGTTTCCTTTGAAAAATCACCGCGCTTGATTAATGTGTTCACCACATTTGACCATGTGGGAGTATGGGGAGCTAAATATTATTTCACCCTAGAACTTCCAGAAAATGCGGGTGAACCCTTACAGAAGGTAACGATTAGTCAACGGGAAGGAAGCGAAACTATTCGTTTTCGGCTTGATGATACTTTAGCCTTTACCGGAACCGCTCGAAATAAAGGCAAACAATTGCCGTTACAATCGGTGACCAGAGATGATGAAACCAAAACGGTTTCTGTTAGTTTTGCCGAACCGATTTCTCCAGGAACCACATTTACCATTGGTCTTCAGCCACAGCATAATCCCTATTGGGGTGGAGTTTATTTATTTGGTGTAACCGCGTTTCCAGCAGGAGAAAAACCCTATGGATTATATTTGGGTGTGGGACGGTTGCACTTCTATCGACGAACCTCTTGTCGATGGGGATTCTGCTAGATAAGAGGTGCTGGGGAAGATGGGGAAGATGGGGAAGATGAGGGAGATAGGGGAGTCATGTTCCAGGCGTGATTACAGAAGTATCTGTCTGTAGGGGCGGGTTTAGGGACTAATATTGATTGTTATCCCTAGCTTGGCGACAAAACCCGCCCCGACCAAATGACGAATAACGAATGACGAATAACGAATGACAAATGACGAATGACAAATGACAACAAATTACCAAGGACTACCAACCATAGTAAACGCACTCCAGTAATAAGGATGTTCAAAGTTACCATCTCCGAGTCTGGCTAATTCAGGTGGTAACGCGACTGACTTATCACCTGCAATCAGTTGTCCCCCTTTGACATAGACTTGTCCCCGTAACATTGCCAGTTGAGTTTGTCGCAGTGCTTCTGCTTTAATCGGAGCTTGTTTGAGGGTTTGATAGAGTTGGGTCATTAATCCTAACGTTCCCTCATCACTGACATACCATAAACTGCCTACGGCTGATTTTGCGCCCGCTTGAACTGCTAATCCAGCAAAACCTAATTCAGCTTCCTCATTCCCCAACGCCGTGCGACAAGCACTGAGAACTAAGAGTTCAACGGGAGGATTATTCCAATCTAATTGAGGCAATTGATTGAGTCGCAGCTTCCTATCCCAAAGTTGGATATAGGAGTTATTCGGTTCTCCTGATTGGAAATTGGCATGAGTGGCTAAGTGGATAATGCCAAAAGGTTGCTGTTGACGTTGTTCTTTGAGATTTTCTAAAGTAAACGTCTCGTTAAGAAAAGATTTTCCTTGCCACAGCGATTGGGTAATAGCTGATAATTCTACCGGAACAGCAGGTAAAGGTTTTTGATCCGTAAATTGTGCGGCTCCCATTGCTAAAACATCCAGGTTTTCAATGGGGGCGTAGTTCGGATTAACTAGGCTCAAACTCGGCATTAAACCAACACTGTATTTCTCAATCAAAAACTGTTGACCATCGTAAAGAGCCGCTATAGGAATAGAGCGTAAGCCGTAGTCTACTAGGAAGGTTACGTTTTCAATACCGAGGGCTTGCAGTTCATCGTCCATGGGAGCCACTAGCCAATCATAGAGTTGTTTCCCCGGAGCAATGTAGCCTTTACGACTGCGAACATTGGTGACTTCTAAGCGAAACTGCTTGGCAATGTTGAGAACTTGTTGGCGAGTGATTTCAGGGATTCGTTTGCGAATGGGTAATCCATTAGCTGTAACCAGGAGTAATTCTAATTGGTCTTCAGGATTGCGGGTTTTGGTAGGAG
Source organism: Coleofasciculus sp. B1-GNL1-01 (assembly GCF_040220235.1). Lineage (NCBI taxonomy): Bacteria > Bacillati > Cyanobacteriota > Cyanophyceae > Coleofasciculales > Coleofasciculaceae > Coleofasciculus > Coleofasciculus sp. B1-GNL1-01. The sequence continues at coordinate 7,578 of NZ_JAVJTO010000172.1, read as the reverse complement.
AATTTTGGCTTGACGATGATGGATTTTCGGTTTGATTAGAACTCTCTGGCGGGACAAAACTGATATAAAGTAGTGAAGATTTAACTTCTGTCGTTTTTTCGATGTTGCTAAGAATATTCTGGCTTTGGGCGAGAGTAACTAAGGGGATATCAGTAGGTAAGCCTAAATAGTCTACAAATTGTCGGGTAAAGTTTTCCTCTGAGGCGTCAACGGATTGGAGGGATGAGTCATCAGAAGAAGCGGATGATGAGGCTTCGCTGGATGAGTTGTTAGCGGGGGTGGATGGATTGCTATTCGCTTCACTGGATGGGGTTTCAGCGGAGACAGATGGAGTACTATTGGTTTCGCTAGGACTAGGATTGCTGGGATTATTCAGTTGATTTGTCGGTTCAGAGAGAGTTGTATCGCTAGAATTATTTAGATTATCTTCCGGGTTAAGAGTAGTAGAATTGTCTGGATTGTATCGATTATCTTCCGGGCTTAAGGAAGGAGGGTTTTCGGGATTCTCTAAATTATCTTCCGGGCTTAAGGAAGGAGGGTTTTCGGGATTCTCTAAATTATCTTCTGGGTTCAGAGAAGGAGTTCTTTCGTAAGTGAGAATTGGAGACTCTTCCTCACCACCAGAAATAAGTTCCTCAGGAGCAATCTGCAAATCAGTGTCATTATCAAGATCGGGAGATATTATAGCAACTGGATTAATCAGGGGATTGGTTTCCGGATTCGTCATTGGAGGAGTTTCTGAATCAGTTCCCGGATTAAGAATTGGAGGAGTTTCTGGATCAGTTCCCGGATCAGGAATAACTGCATTTTCGGTTCTCGTAAACCGACCCTGATTTCTCAATTGCTGCTCTCCGGGAATGATATTGTTATATCGAATGCTACCCCCAGCGATCAAGTTTATACTACCTAACTCACCCTCTCCCCGTTGAGAAACATCTATAGTACCGTTGATATTAATATCGCCCGAAGCGGATAATTGTACAGAACCGCTATTCCCAGAATCATCTTCACTTGTGGATATATTCCCAGGTCTATTTACAGATATATTGCCGATAATGATATTACCTGAATTAGCCTCCAATAGTATCGAACCAGCATTCCCAGAACCATTATCATTTGTATTTATACCATTGTTGATAGTAATGTTACGAGAACTCGATAAGGTTACCGAACCTGCATTGCCATCATTCTGATCGTTAGTAACTATGTTGTTTACCAAAATGTTGCCAGCGGCAGATAAATCTACATTACCCGAATTACCTAAACTTTGATCACTTGTATTAATCGTGCCATCGATAGTAATATCTCCAGTAGCATTTAATATTACAGAACCAGCATCAGTTGTCGGCACAGAATTAGACGTCGTGATATTCTTAACGGTAATATTTCCGGGTGACGATGGACTCCCTGTAGAGGTAAAACTTGTGTTTCCAGCGTTGGCGGGAAGATTGGGGGAATTATTTAAATCTGCTGGGTTTAAACCTGCCCGCAAAATTACAGAGGGAGAGTTAGCCAAGAGTCGAATATCTGGATCAGGATCAGAAACTGAAAACATAGTATCGGGTCCAGTAATTGTAATATTCCCGCCGGTAATACTACCTGTTGCTTCTATCTTCAGTGCCACACCATTATAATCACCAAACGTAACGTCTCCATCAACGCTAATAATTGGATCGAAATAGCTGACAAAGTTACCCGGATTACCAGCTAAATTCAGAATCGAGAAACTTCCGCCACTGGCAAAATGAGCATCGCCTGAAATATCCCCATCGCTAACTAAGCTGAGATCTCCCCCACTTTGAAACGGAGTTTGGGGATGATTTAATGCCAAAATATCAATGGTGTTATTCCCTTGAATATAAAGATTACCCCCAGCTTGGGCAAGGAAAGGATGGGTTACACTATCGCGCACTCGCACCGTATCTTGTGCCAATAAATTCAAGTCACCTGTGGTTTGTAACTGACTCTCAACTAAGGTTAGGTTATGCTGTGCAGATAAGGTAGCTGTCTCAGCAATAACGTTTTTGGCAACAATATCTCCAGGTTCAATCGGAATCCTAGACGCTGAGATTTCTGCTGTTCCATTGCTATTTACTTTAACGTCTGGAACCTCAATCGAACCTGTCAGCAATTCCGGTAAAGATAGGGGGTTAATGGGAGTCTCTCCCGCCGGAACTTCTAGACTCAACAAATGTCCAGGTTGACTGAGGCGGACTGTACTTTCACCGGGAACGGTGGTAATGGTAAGCTGTCCGTTAGCGGCTTCCAAGTTACCTGTACTCACCACTGTACCGCCAACTAAGCTTAAATCTTTGCCAACCTCTAGATTACCCCCATTGACAATCGCCCCAGGGTTGGATGTGTTAAACGTAAAAGCATTGGGTTGACCGACAAGAGAGGTATAATCATTAGACGCGATCGCACTAAACCAATTCTCCCCAAACCCAATCCCCGTCGCTGTTGTCGCCGTAAAGGATGCAGGTACATCTAACCGGGCATTGTGACCAAACACAATCCCCGCTGGATTCATCAAAAATAGATTGGAATTGCCTCCAGTTACCTGAATTAATCCATTAATTAACGAAGAATTTCCTCCAGTTACACGGGATAAAATATTTTTTATGTCAGGATTCGTTATAAAATTAGCTGTCTGGTTTGCGTCTAAACCAAACTCACTAAAACTGTGAAAAAGATTAGCGCCATCTCCAGAGGTTTGACCACCAGTAATCGTGAATTGATTTCCACTAGCGTCTACTTGAGTATTTGTTCCATCATTGGCTGGGATCGGTTGTGCCTCAACGCCGGTGGGAAAGAATCCTAAAACTAACGTCCATAGTAAAATACGATTGACTTTACTATTTTCAGTTAGCCAAGTTAATAACTTGGTCAGATGCCATCTTTCCTTAGTTAACCTCACAGCTATTTTCCTCTGATTCATGGGTCGCCGCTTGATCAATCAAGACTCAATTGAGTTGGTTAAATTATGATTGATGATAGTGAAATATAAATCGCTTCAAAATATAAGTCTTAATCAAGAGTTTAAAGACGTTTAGGAGATCAATACAGTGCGATTTTATTTTGTTCAATTACTTAGTCTGAATTAGAGATTATGAATAACAAGCAATAACTTGTCTCACTTCTTATCTATTTATTCAATATCTGCAACCCCGGTGCTGGTCAATGTAATTCACCATTCAATCCTTACGATTGATTTCCGGATAATTCTCCATCAGCATCAATAATTTAATCTATGCCTTATTTTTAGGATAGCATCGTATATTGTAGAGTTGCTAAACTTCATTAAAACTTCATTGACAGATTGTCTAAAGTGTAGATTGTGTAAATCAACTGAACTGTATTAAGTTCTGTGGATATGCCTCAAACCCTTATATAAAGGTAGCTTGCTTCTCGCGAAGCGAGAATAGCATTTTTATTTGAGATGTGGAAATCACGATGGTAGACAAAGGCAACAGACAAAACCTCGACCCTTTGACAGGCTCAGGACATCGCTTACCTCGACGGTCAGTGAGCCTAGCCGAACTGCGCTCGGTAACACGCTTGGTGTATCATGGGTAAGCTGTCATGCATTTAAATTGGGTATTAGTAACGAGCAAGATGCTCGCACTACAAGGATTTCGCCTTAATTGATATTAAGGTTTAAATGCCGAACAGCTTAACAGGCAGCAGGAAGAAAGAGTTACAGGTATTTTAGGTATGATTAGAAACTAGCGTTGGATTTCATGAATGATTTAAAATGCTATATAAAAAATGACGAATGACCAATTACCAGGGACTACCAATCATTGTGAACGCACTCCAGTAATAAGGATGTTCAAAGGTTTGATTTCTTAACCTAGCAAGTTCCGGTGGTAAAGATATCATGTCCTGAGTGGTAATCAGTTTTCCATCTTGTGTATAAACTTGCCCGTTGAGCATAGCTAGTTGAGCTTGGCGCATAGCTTCTGCCTTAATTGGAGCTTGTTTGAGCTGCTGATAAAATTCAGTTATCAACCCCAAGGTTCCTTGATCACTCACATACCACAAACTCCCCACCGCCGACTTAACTCCCGCTTTAACGGCTAACCCAGCAAAGCCTAATTCCGCTTCCTCATTCCCCAATGCCGTGCGACAAGAGCTTAGTACCAATAACTCTACCGTTGGCTTGTTTAAACCTAACTCAGACAGTTGATTAAGTCGCAGTTTACTATCCCAAAATTGGATATAGGAGTTACTCATTTCTCCTGGCACGAAATCAGCATGAGTTGCCAGATGAATCATGCCATAAGGCTGACGGTTTTGCTGTTGTTTTAGGTTATTCACCGTGAATGATTCATTGAGAAACGATTTTCCCTGCCATATATCCTGGGTGATTTCTGATAACTCTACTGGCACAGCTGGTAATGGTTGTTTATCGGTAAATTGCGAGGCTCCCATTGCCAGAACTTCCATGTTGGTAACAGGCTCATAACGGGTATCAGTGAGGCTAAGACTCGGCATTAAACCAACACTGTACTTTTCGATGAGAAACTGTTCACCATCATAGAGTGCCGCCACTGGAACGGAGCGCAAGTTAGTATCGAGAAGGAAAATGAGATTTTCGATCCCTTGACCTTGAAACTCATCTTCCAACGGCTTCACCAACCAGTTGTAGAGTTGCTGTCCCGGCACAATATAACCTTTTTGGCTACGGACATTGGTGACTTGCAAACGAAATTCATTAGCAACTTTCAGGACTTGCTCACGGGTTACTCCTTCTACTTTTTTGCGAATTGGGGTTCCTTGAGCAGTTACCAGCAGTATTTCTAACTGATCTTGAGGACTTGGAGTTGGGAAGGGTACATTTGTTGCCTCATCAGTAGCAATCGTTTGGGGGGCAAAACTGACATAGATGAGTGCGGGTTTAGCTCCAGTTGATTTTTCAGTATTAGCGAGAATTTCCCGGCTTTCTGCTAGGGTTCTCAGGGAAATATCTCCAGGTAGCTCTAAATATTCCTCGAATTGCCGCGTGAATTTTTCTTCAAACTCAGCCACAGAATCCGTTTGAGTTGAATCTATCGGCGGGTTTCTTTCGGATTGCTCTTGGGTTGTAGTAGATTGGTTGTTGTCTGTTTCAGCTACAGGATTTGTTTGAGTTGAATTTGCAGAACTGTTTGTGTTGGATGGCTCTTGGGTTGTAGTAGATTGATTGCTGCCTATCTCACCGACAGGATTTGTTTGAGTGGAATTGACGGGACTATTTGTTTCGGATTGCTCTTGGGTTGCAGTAGATTGGTTGTTGTCCGTTTCACCGACAGGATTTGTTTGAGTGGAATTGACAGGACTATTTGTGTTGGATGGCTCTTGGGTTGCAGTAGGTTGATTGCTGCCAGTTGGGGATTGATTCCCCTCATTAGCAGTCGTTGGGGTACTCGTGCCTAAGTCTTCACTATCTGAAACTGTAGTCGGAGTAGCATTTTCATCAACGGTTAAAACACTATCGGGAGTAGAGTTTTGATTAGGAAGTATATCCTTTAAAGGGAATTCATCAATTATCGATCTTTGATAGATTAGAACTTGAGGTAAATTCGGCTCTTTTTGAGCGTCGATGTTATCATCATCGTCGATGTCATTATCCATATCATCATTGTTGATATCATCATCATCGTCGATGCCATCATCCATATCATCATCGTTGTTATTGATAGGCTCAATGGTCGTACCTAGATTGTCGGCTTCCACAAAACCTGTTTCGGTTGTAGTCTCTCCTGGTGTTGTTAAATTAATAGCACCCTCACCCGCACCTTGATTACCCTGACCTGGATTACCTGTATGAGTAGCATCTATAGTGCCATGGTAGATACTACCTTGAGCAGACAACGTTACATTTCCAGAATCACCTTGACCCACGGCTGTTGCAGTAATATCGCCAACCGTAAGATTGCTTTGAGCAGATAATACAACGGAACCAGCATCATCTCTGCCAGTAACGGATGTGTCGATATTCCCGACATTGATATCTCCATTTTTGATGGGAATACCATTTTGAGTTGGAATGCTAGAATCCACTCGTGTTACTTGTCCATCACTATCCACTTCTAGACCAGAAATTTGACCACTACCTGTCAATAACTGCGGTAAAGTTAGGGGAGTAAGGGGTACAGAAGCCGATGGCTGAACCTCTAAACTCAGCACATTTCCGGGCTGACTAATCCGCAGTATCCTCTCTCCAGGAACAGTGGCAATGGTAATCTCTGCTTCGGGTGCTTCCAAATTGTCAGTGCTAACTACGATGCCACCGAATAAGTTTAAGCTTTGTGCCTCTTCTAATTCTAACCCCGCGTTGACAATGGCTCCTGGTGTCTGAGATGTTGAAAAGGCAAAGGCGTTAGGTTCTCCAACTAAAGCCGTATAGTCATTTGACCCGATCGCATTAAACCAATTATCTCCAATGCCAATTCCCGTAGCGGTTGTAGCCGTAAAGGATGCCGGAACATTAAGTCGGGCATTTTGACCAAAGACAATACCGGCGGGATTCATTAAAAATAGATTTGGATTTCCCCCTGTCACTTCCAGCAACCCATTAATTATTGAAGGATTACCACTCGTTACACGGGCAAAAATATTTTGGATATTTGAGTCAGGACTAAAAGTTGCGGTTTGGTTCGCCTCTAAACCAAATTCGCTGAAGCTATGAAAAAGGTTGGCTCCATCCCCAGAAGTTTGTCCCCCGGTAATGTCAAACTGATCACCATTGGGTGTGACAATAGTACCTGTCCCATCTGGCGCTTCAACAACCGATTGAGCCAGTCCCCCCGTTGGTAAACCCGCCAGGAGTAACGTCAACAGTAGATAGTGGCTTCGTTTACTTTTTTTCTTGGTCATGGTGAATAGATTGGCAACCACCAACCAGCAATTGGTCAATACTGTTGTGTTCATCTTGTATGTCATTGGTTGTTGCCTATTGTCGGGTCAGGAGTACTCAGAATAAATGACGATTTATCGACTCTTTAGTTTCCTGTTTTTTAGGGAATTAATATAGTAAATTTGATTTAATCTTATACTTCATTGAAGCTTTAAAAAATGCAGGTTTTGTAAAGCTGCCGCTTTAGGGTTAAAGTGCGATATCATTTTTTTAGTACCCTTAAAAATATTATAAATAATTGTCAGACTTATGGGACATTTAAGGTATATCCCATTTGGGTTAATTTGTCCTGTGGAGATTTGGACAATTTGGCAGCATGTCAGGCTACAGCTCTTACCCCCAGCTCATCTTCATCCCCTTCACATTCCCCTCTTCCCTTATAGATCCCCCTTCCGTCCCACTTCCGTCCCCCAACCCCCCTCATCATCCGTGTCAACTTAAGCTAACCCCAGCCCCTCTCCCAACCCCCCTCGTTCCCCCCTTTTAGATCCCCCTCCCGTCCCCCTTTTTAGATCCCCCTTCCGTCCCCCTTAAAAAGGGCAGGGCTAATTCATTGTGATGAGAGAAAATTAGGACGACCAGAATTTAGCGTAAACTAAATCTTGCAGCCATAGTTTAATCGAGTCATTTGCTTGCTATGAAGGTCAATCTCCTGGAAGCCTTAACCCAAGTGCCAG
>NZ_JAVJTO010000171.1:0-7991 GCF_040220235.1 Coleofasciculus sp. B1-GNL1-01 | reverse complement strand
CTATTGCCTATTGCCTATTGCCTATTGCCTATTGCCTATTGCCTATTGCCTATTGCCTATTGCCTATTGCCTATTGCCTATTGCCTATTGCCTATTGCCTATTGCCTATTGCCTATTGCCTATTGCCTATTGCCTAGCGCTACGCGCTATATCTAAATACCGAAGAGCGATTCCCCTGCACTCGCTAAGATATTGAAGCGATTAAACCGTCGATAACATTAACAATCTCATTGTCTTGAAGACGTTCAACCATGATTCAAGCCAAAAATAAATTAACACTGCCAGAATTTATGGCACTGCCAGAAACGGGTATTGCCCATGAACTCATTGACGGTCAAGCTGTCCCAAAAATGTCTCCTAAACTTTTCCATTCTCTGATACAATTCGCTCTAGTTAACTTGCTCAAAGAATGGCATCAAGATAGAGGCATTGCCTGTCAAGAATGGGCAGTTATTCTCAAGCGCCAGGGTAAAGCTTGGGTTCCTATCCCCGATGTACTCTATATTTCTTTTGAACGCTTAGGTGAAGATTGGTTGCAAGATCAAGCCTGTCCTACTGCACCCGAACTGGCAGTGGAAATCATCTCACCCGGACAATCGTTTGGGGATTTAACAGAAAAAGCAGTCGATTACCTGCAAGCAGGAGTATTAAGAGTATGGATTGTTGATATTCACGCTAGGACAATTACGGTATTTTATCCCGATGCCCCACCTCAGACGAAACGAGGAGATGCAACATTAACGGATACCCTTTTAGAAGGACTGCAACTGACTCCTCAACAGGTTTTCCAACAAGCAGGACTCCCTGAATAACCCGCCATTTTTATTACCCTGCGGGTAATTTGACGGGCTGTGGGCTTTGTCTTCACTATTGCCCATTCCCTATTCCCTATTCCCCAGCGCGTAGCGCTATATCAGTGACTCGGAGCCCTATGCCCCAGTCACTGTGTTCCTCGTACCATAGCCTCTGAGCCATTCCGGTGTATTTTAAGAAAACATAACAGGGTGTTGACACTTAGCTCTATCAGGTTCACGCAGAACCCATTTCTACTTGCTATGATCAGAGCTTGCTTCAACTAAACGACTCATACGTCAATTTGAGGTGCATTCTACATAGGAGCCATTATGCAACTATCACAACCGTTGTCGAAGTCGAAACCAAAGCACATTGTTTTGACCTCTCATCCAGGGCGTTCCCGGGAACAACCCCCTCGCCTGCATTGGGGAGAAATCGACCCACTCAAGCGGGGACCCATTATTGGTACGGTGACAAACCTTGCCCATCGTAACGTGATTGGCACTCACTCTGGTTCCTATTCCGTCTATCGGGCATTAGCCGTTGCCAGTGGAGCGCTTCATCCCAATCACCGAGCGGATTTGACCAATACGGCTCCAGTGGTGGAGATTGGTCCCCATCCCAGTTGGGCTGACCCTAATCGCATTGTGTCTCTTGACCCCTTTGGGGGAATGGTGGGGGATGTTTACGCCGATCTCTATGAGCAAGGATACGACATTCGACCCACGATCGCAGTCACCCAAGCCCATGTCAATTTGCCGGAAATCCAAGAGGCGATTCAGAAAAATCGTTTATCAGTTGACGGTAAAATTGTCAAGCCTAACGGCAGTTTAGTGGTCACCAAAGTCGCCATTGACCCCGTGTGGTATCTGCCCGGAATCGCCCACCGACTCAACGTCGAGGAAGGAGAATTACGCCGCGCCCTCTTCCAGCAAACTGGGGGAATGTTCCCGGAACTGGTAACTCGCCCTGATTTACAGGTTTTCTTACCTCCGATTGGGGGGATTACCGCCTACTTAATCGGCGATGTGGACGCGATTACTGATCCCAATCGCCAACTTGCCGTGCGCGTTCATGATGAATGCAACGGTTCCGATGTGTTTGGTTCCGATATCTGCACTTGTCGTCCTTACCTGGTACACGGCTTAGAAGTTTGTGTGCAAACCGCACAAGCCGGAGGTGCAGGGGTTTTGGTTTACTTCCGCAAAGAAGGACGGGCATTAGGTGAAGTCACTAAATTCCTGGTTTATAATGCCCGTAAGCGACAAGAAGGCGGCGATAGCGCGGATGCCTATTTCAACCGCACTGAATGTGTGGCGGGTGCCCCCGATATGCGGTTCCAAGAACTGATGCCCGATGTACTACACTGGTTGGGAATTACTCGCATTGACAGTTTTGTATCCATGAGCGACATGAAATACAATGCGATCACCAGTTCTGGTATTGAGATTGTCAAACGCATCCCAATTCCTGACGATTTAATTCCCGAAGATGCCATGGTCGAAATTGCTGCCAAACAAGCGGCTGGTTATTACACGGAAACAACCGCACCCGATGCAGTAAAATTAGCGACGATTAAAGGGCGTAGTCTCCTGTGATAATTTTTGGTTCGTGATTGGAACTTGGGAAGTTCAGCAAAACCAATGACGAATGAAATGCCAAAAACAACAGATGATTGCAGATTTGATTTCAGGCAACTTCTTTGTTATTCTTGATCTAGTGACTTAGCTTCCTCATAAGTCAGCAGTGTTTCCTTAAATTCAGAACAGTAAGTGTGTCTAATCACAAGTAGAGTGTGTACTCCCGCACTGGCGTCTGTAGTAAACTATACCGACAGACAGTTATTCAGGGGTACACACTATAAAGTTGGAATTATGAATTATGAAAAAGTTTTGAGTATTGTGTAGGGGCGAGTTTCACTACGATCATTTATGACCTCACAATAAATATAACGGCTACCAACCCAAGCCCCAACGTAGAGACGTAGCATGCTACGTCTCTACATTCCCGTATTCCCTGTTCCCTGTTCCCTGAAAAATGACAAATGACAAATGACCAACAAACCATTGCATATCTAAGAACACCACAAGCGATTCGAGAACGGTGCGATCGCGTCTTGGATCTGGCTGAGGCAAACCAATTGCATTACTTCGGCTGCGATTTAACCCAGCTAGAGAACGTGGCAAGGTATGTGATTCAAGTCATGCAGGATGACTATCCTGATTTTAATATCCCATTCCACAGTCGCTGGCGGCATTTTGAAGTCGGAAATGTGCCACGCCTTGCTGAATTAGAAGAAAAATTAGCTGGACTCACTCCCCTACAAAAAGCCCAAACGAAATTTGATTTAGCTATTGTTAGTGTTTTATTAGATGCGGGGGCTGGTGCTGATTGGCAGTATGTTGAAGCCGAAACAGGACAAGTGTTTCGCCGTTCTGAAGGGTTAGCCGTTGCCAGTTTCCGCATGTTCTGTCAGGGTATGTTTTCGAGTAATCCAGAATATCCCTTACAAGCCGATACGAAAGGATTACAAAAGTTAACGGTTGAGCAGTTAGCCGCAGGATTTCAGGTGAGTTCAACGAATCCCCTTTTAGGTTTAGAGGGTAGGGTAAAACTCTTACAGCGCTTGGGAGAATCCCTACAGACTCATCCTAAATTGTTTGGTGATAAAAATCCCCGTCCGGGTAATTTGGTCAAGTATTTGCTGAGTCTTTCAAGCCATGAGGGAGAAGCGATAGACGGGAGTTTGATAGATAAGGTTATGGAAACAACCGATAACTTATATAAACCCAACCTTATCGGCAAGCTACCCGCTAAAGTCGTACTATCAGCAGTGTTGGAGGGGTTAGGTGAGATTTGGCCCGGACGACTGGCGATCGCGGGAGTAAATTTAGGCGATGTCTGGTATCATTCTGCCCTCTCCGGGGACAAGCCGAGTGATCACTATATCCCGTTTCACAAACTTTCCCAGTGGTTAACCTACTCACTCTTAGAACCCTTACAAGAATTAGGATTAGAGATTACTGGATTAGACGAACTCACCGGATTAGCCGAGTATCGCAATGGCGGTTTATGCCTCGATTTAGGACTGATTGTGGTGAAAGATCCGGCTATTTTGCAGCAGCGCCACTTACCGGGTTCTGAAGTAATTGTCGAATGGCGGGCGCTGACGGTAAGTTTGTTGGATCGAATTGCCGAAGCTATCCGAAAACAGTTAAACTTGACAGCAACTCAGTTGCCATTAGTTAAAGTTTTGCAAGGTGGGACTTGGACAGCCGGACGAAAGATTGCAGCACAATTAAGAGAAGGGGGAGTTCCGCCGATTCAGATTGAGAGTGATGGGACAGTTTTTTGAACCAAATAATCAGTCAGTGCGATCGCCTATCGCCGTAGGTTGGGTTGACGTAGGAAACCCAACATTCACTCCCTGTTCCCTTTGAAATAATTGAGGTATCCTATCTACAGGCAGAATAGCTTATCCTATCTTCCAAATATGATCATAACAATATTCAGCTAATTTAGATGTTCTAAATTGTATTTCTTTTTCACCCCAATGTATTTCTTTTTCACCCCAATCCTCGACTCCTTTGCCAGCAAATTCTCGCGTCATAGCAAACTTAGATTGATCATATATTTTTAGTTTGTCTGTTAATTTTTTATTGCCAGCTTTCTCATTTAACTCTGAACCTAATGGCAGCAAGTTACCAATACTACCTATATAATCTTTATTTCCTTCTGATTGAGATCGTATATGTTCTAAAGTAATACTATCTGGTTGAAACTCGCTCGTTGTCTGTTTGGATAATTCGATGTAACTAAAAATATACTGAATCAATTTTTTATGCTTAGTATAACCTTTAACAAACTTTAATTTTGAGAACTTATTTGTAAAAGTATCCTTACCTGGTAATCTTGAAGTTAATTGATTTTCCAATTCGCCTATTATTTTTTTTGCTGTATGTTTATCTTTAGCTTCAAACATTTGCCTAGCTGCTTTAGAATAACTTCCCTCAATCCCAGAAGGTCTCATAGAACACACAGCATTAAATAAAAAGTGAAATTTTTCAATGAAAGATATCATTTCTTTGAGTTCACTTAACTTGATCAATCCTCTTTCTTTAGCCCTGAAAATACTTAAAATGAAAGGTCTTTGCTGAATAACATTAAAAATTCTTAAAGCACTCAAAGATCGATATAGATCTTTTTCTTCCTGTTGTTTAAAATCTTCAACAACTGGAGAGGCTATCTTAATGTATAAGTTTGCATCGCTGATAATTTCGTCCAAAAAATTAATAGCTTCTAATTCTCCACTATTCCACTTATTTTTGAAGGATTTATAAACATTATTTGCACTTACATAGGCATAACGAGATATCCACCAGTGTCTAACGAATGTTTCTAAACTTCCTGTCCCCTCTCGTGAGACTATTGTTGTTCTTAGCTGTTTCCACTTCGTTTTCGCAGAATCATCAGGATGTTTGTGAGTGAGAGATTTAAAAACTTTGTTTTTTATAAGATCAACAAAGCTTAAATTCATTCCTCGTGCGTTGAGGGTTTCAAATATTGTGTATGCTTCATCTTCATCATTAACAGTGATAAAGATTACCTTCAAGTATTTTACAACTTGATCTCTAATAGCCTTCAATAATTTCTCATATTCTGCATCATCTTCTAAACCTCTAAAATTTTCTTTAAGATTTTCTATTGAAGTAGACAAATAAAGTTCATTATACGAACTTAAAAGGCACTTCTCTTCTTGAGAAGACGGATTATTCTCCTCTTTATTAATGTCCTGAATTGTGGTTTGGAAAAAAGGTTTAGGAGTTTCGTTTTGTAGTTTAAAATAATCCTCACCTTCATCATCTTTCCCAGCTATATAATTATCGTATATTGATTTTGCTATCTTATCCTTCTTGAGTTCTAAAAATCTTTGACAAAGAGCAGATAACAAAATAGTAATAGTTGTAAGTCGCTGCTGACCATCTACAATCTGTAATGATATAGATTTATCATCTCCCACAAGAACAAGTGAACCTATAAAATATTCTGTATGCTCTAAATCATTATCTTTGCTGGAAATATTGGAAATTATATCATTCCATAGTTCCAATACTTGTTCTTTTGTCCATGAATACTCTCGTTGAAATCGGGGGACAATGTACTTCTTTTTGACAGAAAATAAATCAGAAATTGTTCTTGTATACGCATGAAGTTCCATGAGTTTATTTTACCACACGGCATTAAAATTACGGGTATTGGATTACACCAAGCAAGACTCATACAGTATAGCACCTTCTAAGCTCTAGGTGCAATTGACGGCTATTACCTAACATACACTTCTGTCCAACATCAATGCAAAATAAGCGCGATCGCTCTTAAAGTCAAGTCTAATACTAAGTCGCGTTCTAATACCAAATCCGGGTTAGCTACCCCCGTTATAACCTAGTCCGCGCAGGCGGACTACCCTTCGGGAAGGCTTCGCATACATTTGTGTAGCAGCGATTTCAATCGCCTCATCAAAAGGGGGTGATTTCGCTACAAACCTACTCAATGAGCAGACATTTTTCCCAGATTATCTTGAGGAAAGGCAAGATGGAATCAGCGTATTGTTTGCGGTGCTTGGTCTGATCATATTTAATCGCATTCCACAAACTGTGTAATTGTTGATTAGTCGAACATTTTTGCAGGTGACAGACAATAGCATTTTTCCATTGTGCCATCTGACGATAGCTGATGAATTGTCCTCCTTTATCGAGACGATGGACAAAGATAACGTAAAGCCAGGATTCGACTTTTACGATGAGGGAAGCAGGAATATTTAAGAATTTGGCAACTTGATGCTTAGTGATGCGGAAGTTTTGGGCAGGTTTGATGCGGCGAAATAAGGCGGTCATGATCGCTTAATTCCTGGTTTAATCGTTTGTTTAATTAGTTGTGCCTTAAAGCTGTTCGTTGGGAACATCGAAAAAAACTTCAAATTCAGCATCTGGTAGAAAACGCTTGAGAAAGCGTCGGTAATCCTCTGCATCTTGGCGGTTGAAAAATCTCGCCACTGTATGCCGTCTGGCATCAGGTAGGAGTCGGACAATTGCCCAAGGGCGGGAGTTATTTTCCTGTTGTGAAGTGGGTTTGGGCAGAGTTTTCCTGGCTTCCCCTCTGATGGTGCTTAAGGTGCGTTCAATGAGTTGCCAAAGCTGTTCCCATTGTGGGCTGGTATCCTTGGGCATCAAATTCCATTCGTTGATGGGTGCTGGTAGCCATCTGAGCATGTAATCGTTTTGACCCGTTTTAGAAAGTTTCCAGGATAGGCGTCGAGTCTGTTTGCGGCAGACATAACCTTGTTGGCGCAAGATAGCACAGATGCTCTCGCCTTCGGATTGAAGGCGTAGCCAGTCGGAGTGTTTCATCGTCGAAAGCTGGATAAGGTTGTCACGGAAGAGCGATCCGCCCTGTGCGCCTTGTGAAATTGCAGCGCTCTGTTACGCGATCGCCTGAACTTGTTTGACCGACGTATGTAAAAATCGGTATTTTTATTTTATGTATGTAATAATCAAAAGTCAATATCCTATTTGTATATATGAGATAATGCACAGACAGGTTATGGCACATTCAAAAAAGTATGACGAGCAAGCGCGGCAGACCCAAGTCAGCCAGGGAAAACGCAAAAAACGTATCGCTGATGATTACGCCGAAGGGGTGGAAGCTTCTGCAATCTCAAGCGCAGCAATTGGGAATAACCAGGTCAGAACTGGTGGAGCGATTTGCCAGAGGAGAGATTCAGGAGAACCTTTCGCAGCTAGCCGAAGAACGATTTCTGGGGGAATCCTTCGCCAACTGATAGAGGAGAACGCGATTCAGTTGGCTCATTACCGATCAGAAGTGGAACGGCTGGAAAAAAGGCAGCGCCAGCTTGAAGAACTGTTTGACCAATTAAGGGTATCGACTGGAGAAAACATTGTTGATGAGGTCTTGTTTAGCGTAGATGAATGTAATTGACAATCACTCGTGGTAGATCGTTATATTTGGGGTAGTCGATGAGCGTCGGGTTAAGGGTTGAACCGCTGGTTTGGGAAACCCTCAATCAGCTAGCAGCCAGTCTGGGAATGACCCGCACGGAACTGATCACCCAACTATCCAGACGCCAAACTCCACCAGACTTACAAGTGTTTCAAAAGGCGAAATATCTGGGGGAATCC
>NZ_JAVJTO010000170.1:0-30930 GCF_040220235.1 Coleofasciculus sp. B1-GNL1-01 | reverse complement strand
TTGTTGATGGCATTTTGCTGTTCTAATTTATAAGGTGGTTCTCGCAATCGGATTTGGTATGAATAGTCCTGGTTGCCCTAATTTTCTCTCATCACAATGAATTAGCCCTGCCTCTTGTAGGGGGGAACGAGGGGGGTTGGGAGAGGGGCTGGGGGTGAGGGGTTTATAGCTTAACAATGACACCCCTAATCAACAAACATCCCGATTCCATCCAGCGATTGTGGCACAATCAAGACAGGATTATCGCAAAAATCATCAATGGTCTGGCTCAAGGGACAGCAATTATACGGTCGTCGCTACGTCATTGAACGAAAACTCGGTCAAGGTGGCTTTGGTATCACCTACCTGGCAAAAAACAAAAAAGGCAACCCCCTCGTCATCAAAACCCTGAAAGACGAGGTGATGACGAATCCCGACTTTAGCGAGTTTCGCGATAAATACCAACGAGATTTTGAACAGGAAGCTACCCGATTAGCTGTATGTAGACATCCCCATATTGTCCAGATTGAAAATGTTTTTCATGAACAATCCCTTCCCTGTATCGCCATGGAATATATCCAGGGGGAAGATTTATGGCGACGGGTGAGAAATCGTAGTCCTTTATCGGAAGCTGAAGCATTAGGCTATATCCAGCAGATTGGGGAAGCGCTGACGGTGGTTCATGATAAGGGATTATTGCATCGAGATTTAAAACCCCAGAATATTATGGTGCGTTCTGGTGTATCAGAAGCGGTACTAATTGATTTTGGTATTGCTAGAGAATTTATCCCCAATCTAACCCAAACTCATAGTGTTCATGTCACACCAGGGTTTGCGCCGATTGAGCAGTATGATGAGCAGGCACATCGGGGAGAATATACGGATGTGTATGGGTTGGCGGCGACGCTGTATTGTCTACTGACGACAAAAGTACCACCGCCAGCATTTATGCGAGTGGTGCGGGATTCGTTACAACCACCACAGGCGCTGAATTCAACTCTGAGTGATAGGGTGAATCAAGGGATTTTGACGGGAATGGAACTGCAACCGGAAAATCGTCCTCAATCGGTGTCGGAATGGTTGCGGTTATTGATTCCTGAGAATTTGGATGATGATTTGAGTTCAGAATGTGGTATCGATTACCGCCGACTGCGAGATTTATTAACACCACTACAACCAGTGGACCAGGAACCACAACCAAATGTCGAAAGCGGTCCGGTAGTCGGTGTGTCGGAGAAGGTCGATTACCGCCGACTGCAAGATTTATTAGCGGCTGGAAAATGGAAAGCAGCCGATGAAGAAACGGCAGATAAAATGCTGGCTGTTATCGGCAAAAAATACTGGTTGGATGTAACCAGAGAAGATATTGGAAAATTCCCTTGCACTGACCTGCGAACGATTGACCGTCTCTGGGTAAAATACAGTAACGGACGCTTTGGTTTTTCTGTGCAAAAGCAAATTTGGCAAAGTGTAGGGGGGCAAGGCGTGTATAATTTAGGCGTATTATGTGCGTTTGGTGATACCGTGGGTTGGCGTGTGAATAAGAGTTGGATTAGAGACGACAACCTTTTCTACAGTCCCCATGCCCCCCAGGGGCATCTCCCTACGGTTAAGTATCGATACTGCTATAGGCTGCCGGTTGCTCCGGGTTATGAGACGTACGAATCTCATTTGTGGGAATGGTGCGATGCTCTTCTCTCGCGTCGAGACTTGTAAAATGTAACATATAAAGGTTTCAGCAGAATGTAACAATTTACAACAGAGGCAAAATCCACGAAGTCTTGCGGGTTCTACGTTGACCATACCTGACACCGCCCCAATCCCACAATAAAACACTCATAAAAATGCTATTTTTTCATTTTTAACCAACCAAAAACTTGCTCAACGGTTAACGTTAATGGAATGCCTTCTAACCCAATTAACGCATCACGATTATTCTTTAACTCTGGTTGTTGTTGAGGCATAAACACTAAAATTGAACGATCCTCTGGGTCAAGTAGCCATCCCAATTGACACCCATACTTGAGCGCGTGCAGAATATTACCTGTAACCTGATTAGAACTTTGGTTGGGTGAGAGAATTTCAATCATCCAATCTGGCGGGATGACCACATCATCAAGGGGTTCGCCCTGTTGATCAAACTGAATATGTTCCCACCGCAGAACCGCTATATCGGCAACAATTGACCGTCCGCCAAAGGTGCAACGCAATTCAGGAAACGCATAAGCAAGTTGTTCGGCTTCGCTGACATTATTAATGGATTGAATCAACTTACTCTGAAGTCGAGAGTTAGCCCTGAATTAAAATACTCGAAGAGAAGCCGCTCCGCGTCTACGGGCTAAGAGCTAAAACCCGTTAAAACGGGTTAATAACTTTATCCAAGAGTTCAGTAAGCTTTAGCTTACTTGAGCTTTGAGCCTGAAATTTATTTCAAGGCTCTCTTTCCACGTTGATAATTTTCATATCTGATTCGCTACGCGGCAAAATTATTAATTTGTCTAACCGTTGGTCGGTCTGCATGAGTTGGTGAACGGAGGGAACTTTCAGGTAGAGTCATAACGGCTACGGTATTGCCTAACATATCAAAAAATTCAACACTATAACCCGTTTCTAATTCAGCAACGTTATGTTTTTCGACAACTGTACCGATATCACCTGCATAAAGTCCAGCTTCAGGAATATCGCCAAGCAAGATAACGTCTGAATAAAGTTCGTAATCCATGGTATCCTCTATTCACCGATTAATCAGGAATCAACGTAATCAAACGGGGGAAATCTGTACCTTTATCTATTTGCCAAATCGTCCGGACAAGCAGTTGTCTACCGACAGGTGTAGAAAGATAAGCACTGATTTCATATCGCGTTCCATAAGCCGTTTCTTTCACAATATCAATATCTTCCGATAGATGATAAGCACGAATATCGGTTTCTAATTGCTGATATTTTTCTTGAGAATAGCCGCATTGAATTAAAAGTTTGGCTTTAGTGCCGCCTCGCTTATGGTCTGGATTTAGCAGATATTCCGTTAATTTGGATGATTCAATAATAGCGCGATCGCGATTAGGAATTTTCATGACCGCTTTTTCTAGGCGTGTATCGGTTGATCGGTAGGGGCGACCCGCCTGCATCAATGAACAACGCTGTCCATTCAATTGACTCGGGTCGCCCTGTGATCAAACCCTGGGGAAATGGTGCGTTACGCTTCCCTGTGATTAAACCTTGGGGAAATGGTGCGTTACGCTTCGCTAACGCACCCTACGTAAGGCTGGACTAGCTACCGCTAATCCGGGCTAAATCGCGGGCGTTTTCTTCAAACGCCGCCGTCAGCGCATCATCGCCACTTAATCCGGCTTCTTCGGCTTTATGCAGACAAGTTAGTACCCGCTTGTAATCCCTGGGTATCACCTTGACAAACTTCGGCACCATTTCTGTCCAATTCGCCAAGATGGTTAACCCTAGTTGACTCTTGGTGTACTCGACGTGTTTGGCAATCATTTGGTGGATGATTTCAATTTCCTCCTCATCTTCCAGTTTTTCCAAGTCGGACATCTGGGTATTGCAACGAGTGGCAAAATCACCCTGTTCATCCAACACATAGGCGACACCGCCACTCATTCCAGCGGCAAAGTTGCGCCCAGTTGGACCCAAAACCACTACTTTACCGCCCGTCATATATTCGCAACCATGATCACCCACGGCTTCCACCACCGCGTTAACCCCTGAGTTGCGAACACAGAACCGTTCACCTGCCATTCCCCGAATATAGACTTCACCCCCGGTTGCGCCATAGAGGGCGACATTCCCGACGATGATATTTTCACGGGGGACAAAGGTGGAACGGGCGGGGGGATAGAGGATTAATTTACCGCCAGATAATCCTTTGCCAAAGTAGTCATTAGCATCTCCTTCGAGTTCTAAGGTGACACCCTTGGGGACAAATGCGCCAAAGCTTTGACCTGCACTTCCTTGGAAATGCAGATGGATGGTATCCTCCGGTAACCCCTGCCAATGGCGCTTGGTGATTTCATTGCCTAAAATCGTGCCAACCGCCCGATTGGTATTCTGAATCGGTAGGGTAGCGGTTACTTTTTCACCCTTGGCGATCGCACCTTTGCATAAGTCTAGTAGAACCCTCATATCCAGGGACTTATCCAACCCATGATCCTGGGGAATTTGACAGTAGCGCCCAATTTCGGGTCCCACATCCGGTTGATAGAGAATTTGGGATAAATCCAATCCCTTCGCCTTCCAATGATCCACCGCCTGCTTCGCTTCTAAGACATCTACACGCCCCACCATTTCATTCAGGGTGCGGAATCCCAGTTGTGCCATGATTTCCCGCACTTCTTGGGCGACAAAGGTCATGAAGTTTACCGTATGATCCGGATTGCCGATGAAACTCTGACGCAGCACCGGGTTCTGAGTGGCAATTCCCGCTGGACAGGTGTTTTTTTGACAAACTCGCATCATAATGCAGCCCAGGGTCACGAGAGGTGCCGTAGAGAAGCCAAATTCCTCTGCCCCTAATAGCGCCGCCATGACCACATCGCGCCCGGTTTTCATTTGACCATCGGTTTCCACGACAATCCGCGATCGCAGATCATTTAATACCAAGGTTTGATGGGTTTCCGCCACCCCTAATTCCCAGGGTAATCCGGCGTGTTTAATCGAGGTTTGCGGCGATGCACCCGTTCCGCCATCAAAACCGGAAATCAGTACCACATCCGCATGGGCTTTGGCAACCCCCGCCGCGATGGTTCCCACTCCCACCTCAGACACCAGTTTCACATTAATCCGGGCGTCACGGTTGGCGTTTTTCAAGTCATGAATTAATTCGGCTAAGTCTTCAATTGAGTAGATATCGTGGTGCGGCGGTGGCGAGATTAACCCCACTCCTGGCGTCGAGTTGCGGACTTTGGCAATCCAAGGATACACCTTGCGCCCCGGTAACTGTCCCCCTTCTCCCGGTTTCGCCCCCTGCGCCATCTTGATTTGGAGTTCCTTGGCTTGAGACAAATACAAACTGTTGACGCCAAACCGCCCCGATGCGACTTGTTTAATCGCGCTATTCTTAGAATCGCCCTGTTCATTCGTCCAGGTATAGCGTTCGGGATCTTCTCCCCCTTCCCCGGTATTGGATTTCCCGCCAATTCGGTTCATGGCGATGGCTAGGGATTCATGTGCTTCTTTAGAAATGGAACCATAACTCATCGCCCCAGTTTTGAAGCGTCGGGTAATCGCCTCCACGGGTTCGACTTCCTCTAAGGGAATCGGGTCGCGTTTCTTGAATTGTAGGAGTCCACGTAGGGTAAAATGTTGCTTGGTCTGCTCATTAATTAGGGCAGAATACTCTTTATAGGACTCATAACTTCCCTGACGCACGGCGTTTTGTAGGGCGTGGATGGTTTGGGGGCTTAATAGGTGTGCCTCACCGTCTTTACGCCACTGATATTCGCCGCCTGCATCTAGGGTATGTCCATTCACCTCTCGATCTGGGAAGGCGTGGCGATGACGCATAATGGCTTCTTGGGCAATTACGTCTAAATCCGCCCCTTCAATCCGGGTGGCTGTCCAGGTAAAATATTTATCAACCAGGGCTTGTTTGAGTCCAATGGTTTCAAAGATTTGGGCGCCGCGATAGCTTTGAATCGTGGAAATGCCAATCTTGGAGGCGACTTTAATTACCCCTTTGGTGGCGGCTTTGATATAGTTTTTCTGGGCTGTCTTGCGATCAATATTCTCCAGCAAGCCCTGGCTGATCATATCGTCAATGGTTTCATAGATCAGATAGGGATTAATCCCACCGCAGCCATACCCGATAAGCAGCGCATGATGATGAACTTCGCGAGGTTCTCCGGATTCTAAGACGATTCCCACCTTGGTACGTGTCTTTTTGCGGATTAGGTGGTGATGTAATCCCGCCACCGCCAGTAAAGCGGGGATGGGTGCATGGTCTTTATCAATGCCGCGATCGCTCAAAATAATTATAGTCGTCCCCTCTGCGATCGCCTGATCCGCTTTGGCGAAAATCTCCTCCATCGCCGTTTCCAATCCCTTCACCCCAGCCTTGGGGTCAAATAGAATCGGAAGGGTAATGGATTTAAACTCCCCTTCGGAGACATATTTCAGCTTTGCCAATTCCTCGTTGGTGAGAATCGGCGTTTTCAGTTCAATTAAATGACAACTCTGGGGTTCAGGTTCAAGTAAGTTGCGTTCTGAACCAATTGTGGTTTCGGCTGAGGTGATAATTTCTTCCCGAATCGAATCAATCGGGGGATTGGTGACTTGGGCGAAGAGTTGCTGGAAATAATTGTAAAGTAACTTCGGGCGATCGGATAGCACCGCCAAGGGCGTATCTGAACCCATCGAACCCACAGCTTCCACCCCATTCTGTGCCATCGGTGCCATCAGCATCCGCAATTCCTCGAAGGTATAGCCAAAGGCGACTTGCCGTTGAATCAGGGTGTCGGGTTCCGGTTGGGCTACCTCTGGCGCATCCTTTAACTGTGCCAGTTCCACCATGTATTCGTCAATCCACGCTTGATAGGGATGTTCGGTAATAATTGCCTGTTTCAATTCCTCATCAGCAATAATCCGCCCTTCTTCCATATTCACCAAGAACATCCGCCCGGGTTGCAAGCGCCCTTTAAACGCCACGTCTTCGGGTTCCACGGGTAAAACTCCGGCTTCCGATGCCATAATTACCCGATCATCTTTGGTGACATAATACCGCGATGGACGCAACCCATTGCGATCCAAAACTGCCCCAATCGTCGTACCATCAGTAAAGGCAATGGAAGCTGGACCATCCCAGGGTTCCATGAGACAGGAGTGATACTCATAGAATGCCTTTGTCTCATCACTCATCGACTCATGATTCGTCCAAGGTTCTGGAATCATCATCATTACCGCATGGGGTAAGGAACGCCCAGACAGGACTAACATTTCGAGGGAGTTGTCGAATATCGCTGAGTCACTCCCCTCTAAATCAATAACGGGCTGAATTTTCTCCAAGTCATCGCCAAACAGCTTGGACTTAAACAGCGACTGTCGGGCGTGCATCCAGTTAATATTACCCCGTAAGGTATTAATTTCCCCATTATGGGCGATGTAGCGATAGGGGTGGGCGCGTTCCCAACTGGGGAAGGTATTGGTACTAAAT
The DNA here is from genome assembly GCF_040220235.1 of Coleofasciculus sp. B1-GNL1-01. Classification (NCBI taxonomy): domain Bacteria; kingdom Bacillati; phylum Cyanobacteriota; class Cyanophyceae; order Coleofasciculales; family Coleofasciculaceae; genus Coleofasciculus; species Coleofasciculus sp. B1-GNL1-01. The sequence goes on along the minus strand of NZ_JAVJTO010000170.1, from coordinate 23,789 downwards.
CGGGAATGCACTAAGGCTAGGGCGCTTTTGAGATCCGGATCATGGAGTTCGGGATAATATTGTCCCACCTGTATCGGCGTCAGCATCCCTTTGTACACAATCGTGCGACAGGAGAGGCTAGCCGTGTACCAACAGGGGTCAATCTCTGACTTACTCAGTTCTTTTTCCGCCCGTTTCAGGATCACATAGAGTTTCCGTTCAAAGGACAGATCATCAGCCAGATTTGAGGAACGCTGGATGAACACCTGTTGCATAAACGGTTCACCCAGTTTAGCGATACTTCCCAGGGGCGAATTATCCACGGGAACATCCCGCCACCCTAGAACCCTTTGCCCTTCTTCCGTGGCAATTTTCTCAAAAATCTGGCGACTCTGCTGGCGAATCATCGGATCAGGGGAGGTAAAAATCGCCCCCACCCCATACTGACCCGCTTCCGGTAGGGTAATATTATCAGCGGCGGCGACTTTCCGCATAAACTGATCCGGGATTTGGATTAAAATCCCTGCACCATCTCCAGTGTTCGGTTCACAACCACACGCGCCGCGATGTTCCAAGTTTGCCAGAATCGTTAGCGCTTGTTCCACGATATCGTGGGACTGATTCCCCTTCATCTGCACGACAAATCCGACACCGCACGCATCGTGTTCAAATTGTGGATCGTATAAACCTTGTTTTTTTGGCAGTTGGTTGCTTTTCATCTTAAAAATGACCCAAAAATGACGAGGGTTGTAGGGGCGCAAGGACCTGCGCCCGTTTTTCAGTGTAGAGGTTGGAAAGCTATCTGGTGCAACGTAGCGGAAATCAGTATCCAGTGGAAAAAGGTGCAACAGCTTACTGTACAAGCATTCCTTTCTTCTACCTTCTGCCTCCTTGCCTTGTAGCCTCCTGCCTTTTCGGGAGGGTATCCCGCTGCGACACCACAAGCCTGTGGGATTACGATAAACCAACTCCACCAGAAGTACAAGCCAAGCTTTAACAAAACGATAAGATTTGGGGGATTTGGCTTTAATTTAGTGGAGGGTTGAGTTTTGTTGGAAAATGCTTCAAAAAAACAGTATATTCTGATACTGAATGCTGTTAAAGGTGACGCTTGATCAATTATCAAAAAGGTAGTATCTTAATGAAAGAGAACCCCTTTGCTCAAACCATTTCAACCGGAGTGCGATCGCGAACCCGATAAAAGTTGAATTCAGAATTTGTTAACCTATCGTAGGGGCGGGTTTAGGGATTCAATTGGGAGGGTTACCGATAACTGAGCAACAAAACCCGCCCTTTATTCAATGGCGCCTCAATTAAATAAATCCCGCCTAACTAAATCCCGCCTAACCCACCCTACAGATTAGAGTTACGGCGGATAGTTTTAAAGGATTATTGCCTTCGTTGAACATTTTTAAAGGCTCGCATCCCTTACTAAGAAGGAATTGCTGTATTCTGTAGCCTGCCCTCATTATTCCCTCTGCAAGTAAGCGAAACCGTTGTCTTTACAGCAATTCAACAACGCCAAAAGCTTTTTTAACCGATAAGTTCTTGGCTCTAATAGTTTTTGAGAAACCGCTTTTTCTAAGTCGGTTAACATAGCGGCTGTTTCTGTCAAAATCATTTCATTAAAAAGGGCAATCAACATACTTCTTGTGGTGCTGGTTAAGGGAAGCAGTGGGAGTTCTATTTCTTCTCCATCAACACAAATCGTCGTCAGTTGGGAACGCCCAACTTGAGCAAAATCTGAATAGGCTAACCACTGATAAAAATCTTCTCCCACCCGAATGCTTTTCGGGGATTCTCCGTTTTCTCCATAGAAATTAATGCTTAACATAAGTTATCCTCTCTCCGATTAGGAATGGGTAAATACTGATTTGGGTATATTTTCGGCAAACGCAATACCTGCTTGGTTCAATTTATGCCGACTGGGTTGGGAAATTTTATTAGCACTGATAACTCCAATTACGGTTCCTTGATTAATAATTATCTCCACTTCCTTGCCATAAAGATACTGGGTTTTGATTTCTAGATGAGGATTAAGGGTTGAGTTGGCAGTTGCTGTGGGTGAAATAAAGTCATCCTGATTAAATCGTTGATGAATGTCTCTAATGACTTGTTGAACCTTGGTGGAAATAAGTAGCGCGAACTTTTCGCAACCACTCCACAATTTAATTATCAGGCTTGGCTCCATTTTAAGACATTTTCAGCCTGAATATCGGTGGGTTACGGCGGATAGTTCTATCGTAGGGGCGGGTTTAGGGATTCAATTGGGAGGGTTACCGATAACTGAGCAACAAAATCCGCCCTTTATTCAATGGCGCTTCAATTAAATCCCGCCTAACCCACCCTACAGATTACGATAGGCGATCGCGCTTAATAATTATCCCAGATTCCCCCAATATCCATTCGTAGGGGCGGGTTTAGGGATTCAATTGGGCGGGTTACCAATAACTGAGCAACAAAACCCGCCCTTTATTCAAGGGTTATTGGCTTCGTTGAAACGTTGAAAGGCTAAGGTTCCTTTACTACGAACTACAAACGGATTAAGATGCGCCGCCGATGTGGATATTTCGCACCCGCACCGGAACACAAGCATGGGTCATTTGGGCGATTTGCATGGGTTCACCTTTACCACATAAATTCGTCCCACATTGTTGCCATTCAGACTTAGGTCCGATCGCGTCTACACTATTCCAAAAGTCTGTGGTCATGGAATGATAGGTGACATCTTTTAACATTCCTACCACTTTACCCTTTTCTACCTTCCAAAATGCATCGCCACCAAACTGAAAATTACGCCGTTGCTGATCAATAGAAAAACTGCCAATGCCATCAATTAAAATACCATCCTCGGTATCAGCAATCATTTCGGCTAATGTCGCCGTATGACTTCTCCCCTCGACTCCCGGTTCTAAGCCTAAATTGGGAATGCGTACCATCGGTACACTTGACCAACTATCGGCAAAGGCGCTACCATTACTACTGCCTCGCCCCAATCGATAGGCGGTTTCGCGATCAGTCAAATAATCAACTAAAATTCCGTCCCTGACAACGTACCACTCTTGTGATGGTACGCCCTCGTCATCATACCCCATGGTACTGCGTCCACCAGGTTGGGTGCGATCGGCTTTGAAATTGACCCAAGGTGCAGCATACTGGAGTTTCCCTAATTTATCAGTGGTGGCGAAACTGGTGCCAGCAAAGTTGGCTTCATAGCCGTATACTCGATCTAATTCTGTGGGATGTCCGACGGATTCATGAATCGTTAACCACAGGTTTGTCGGTTTCAGAATTAGCGTGGTGCGAATACCAGAGGGACTTTTCGGTGCATGGACTTTTTCAATCGCCTCTTCCGCAACTCGTTCCACTTGAGAGAGTAAATCCGCTCGGATAACATGCTCATAGCCCTTATTCATCGGCGGACGTTCATAGCTGCGATTTTGAGCATCTCCATTGGCGATCGCACTGCAACCAAATCCAGGATACGTCCGATACAGCGTTTGGTGAATCAGCGAACCTTCCGTCGAAGCAAAGGTCTTATCTTCCTTGGTAAATTGTAAATACGAATATGCCTTTTTAATCCCCCGTTCGCCATAACCCAGCAGTTGGTCATTAATATGCAACAGTAGATCAGCTTTTTCAGTAATCGGGATACTAAAGGGATCAATGTCCATCGGAGTGACGTAGGTATCCTGATAGGCGGCGACAGGAACCAGTTGCACCCCTGTCTGCTGAGACAGGCGACTCCCCTTGGCGATTTCCACGGCTAAGGTGACAATCCGTTCCACCTCTGCTGGTGTTTTATAGGGACTGGCTGCAAAACCCCACGCCCCATCCAATAACACCCGCACCCCAAAGCCAGCACTAACATTATCACAAAGTTGACTCAGGGAGCGATCGCGGGCATAAAGATTTTGATGGCGGTAGGTGCAAAATCGGACATCGCCGTATTCACAGCCAGCTTGACGAATTAAATCAATCGCCAGTTGAGCCAAATCCGTTGCGGTGGTGGTTGGGGTGAGTGCTTGTACCATAGTCGATTGGTGAACATTGACTTATGTTAAATGTATTGTATCGGACTGAAAACCGCTATATTCATCTCTGGCAATCGACAAATTAATTTTCATATCTGACTCAATTTTATTACCCCCTTCACCCACCGATTTCGTCGTCGCGATCGCACCGGAAATCGGAGCAGCATATCGGGGTATAGCACAAGCCACGAGGGGAATATGGCGATCTGTAACAATAACACCTTGATTAGGATCATAGCCTTGCCAGCCTGCACCCGGTAAGTAAATTTCTACCCAAGCATGAAGATATCGTTGCGATCGTTCTAGATTCCCTTCCTGATACCCACTAACAAACCGTGCGCCTAATCCCATCACCCGACAAACATCCATGAATAGTACCGCTAAATCGCGACAAGAGCCTTTCTTTAAGTCCCAGGTTTTACGGGGAGACCGAGGCGCACCTTTTTCCCGATACTGGGGTTTACAATGGCTGTAGAGATGTTGGTTTAGTGTTTTGACAAAGTTAACGGTATCGCCATTAACTTGATGGTAAAGATCTTGGGCTAATTGCTTGATCGAATTCCCGGAGGTAGGGTCATAAAATTGCTGATAAGGCTGTAACTGAGAGAACCAGTAGTCGGGATAATTAATCGGTAACTGAGTCGCCCAGGATTCGAGTTGAATGCTATCGGGATTAGTTCGACAGGTTTCCACAACGGATGTAGCGCTGATCGTTAATTGTTCGGTGCTGGTATTAAATAAAAGTTTCGCGATCGCGTTTCCATCGAGTTCAATAATCTCAGCAATTTTCTCAGGTTTAGGTTCAATCTCCAATCTAAACGAATGCATTGTCTGAGTCCCGTCACACCGGGGACGTAGCCTGATGATATGGGGTTTTAATATAACGGGCTGATTATAGGTATAGGTTGTGGTATGACAAATTTTGTAACGCACTATATTAATTTAATCTCCCCTGCTCCTCTAGACGTGCCATGGCACGTCTCTACATGTCTCCCTCGCTCACTATACAGGTTCTACCGCACAAAATGTTTTCGAGATTTGGTTACCTACCTGATTAATTTCGATTTGCATTTGGTTTAAAAATTCATGCAAGCCATTCTCAAACACATCTTCTATGGTCAGATATCCGAGTTGAGAACACAAACGCCCTAACGCACGTTCTGCTGGGTTGCACCAGGTTCCACGGGGGGTGCTAGTAATTTGATGTAATGATTGTTCCGCTTGCGCTAGACAGAAGTGAATTGAGCGGGGAAACTGGCGGTTTAAAATTAGAAACTCAGCGACACCTGTGGGTGTAATCCGATGCTGAGACTTGCGATACATTTCATAAGCACTAGCAGATTTCAGCAGCGCCATCCATTGAATTTGATCCAATGGCGTTCCTACCCACTGTACCGATGGCAGTAACACAAAATACTTCACATCGAGAATGCGGGTTGTTTTATCTGCCCGTTCTAATAATCGACCCAGTTGCCCAAAATGCCACCCTTCATTATGGGTCATCGTGGCATCCATAACCCCAGCAAAGCGATGGCTAGCCAGTTTAACTTGGGTGAAAAAATCAGGCAATGTCCCCAATGCTCCTCCTTGAGACGCCTCTTTCACCATGAGGAAAAATTGATTAACCTCTTCCCACATTTCTGAAGATATCACTTCCCGAACCGAACGGGCATTCTCGCGAGCAAGTTGGAGTACAGATAGAATCGAATTGGGATAGTTCGAGTCAAAGGTGAGGAAGTGGATAACATTGTCCGAGGTAGCCTCGCCATAGCGTTCCTGGAATACATCTCGATCCCCTGTTGTAATCACCAAGGGTTCCCATTGCTGGGTTACTCCGGGTGGCATATCCAGCATGGAATTTAAGTTAACATCCACAAATCGGGCAATATTTTCTGCCCGTTCGATATAGCGATTGAGCCAGTAGATAGAATCAGCAACCCGACTTAGCATAAGTATTTATTCGTCCTTTGTCATTCGTCCTTTGTCATTTGTCATTAGTCCTTTGTTGTGTTGAGGAAGTTATTAACAAAGGACTAGCTTGGGAACAGTGTAATTCATGAGTGATTCAGAACCCACGTATCCTTACTTCCGCCCCCTTGGGATGAATTTACCACCAGAGAACCTTTTCTCAACGCCACACGGGTTAATCCACCGGGATGAACATAAATGTCGTCTCCCCGATGCAAAATGTAAGGGCGCAAATCGACATGTCGTCCTTCTACCTGATGATCAATCAAGGTTGGCACTCGCGACAAACAAAGGATGGGTTGGGCAATATAATTGCGAGGATTAGCTTTAATTCGTTCAGCAAACTCCGCCCGTTCTACCTCCGTGGAACTCGAACCCACTAACATACCATACCCCCCCGACTCATTGGCAGACTTAACCACGACGTTTTCTAAATTATTCAAGACATAGTTTCGGTCTTGTTCTTGCCAACATAAATAGGTGGGAACATTGGATAAGATTGGTTCTTCTCCCAGGTAATAGCGAATCATTTCGGGGACATAAGCGTAGACAACCTTATCATCGGCTACACCTGTTCCGGGTGCATTGGCTAAGGCGACTCGCCCTTGGCGATAAACCTCCATCAATCCGGGTACACCTAAGAGGGAATCCGGACGAAAGACTTGGGGATCTAAAAAGTCATCATCCACACGACGATACACCACATCCACTCGCCGCAATCCTTTCGTCGTTCGCATTTGCAAATAGCCATCCACGACGACTAAATCCCGACCTTCAACCAGTTCCACCCCCATTTGCTGGGCTAAAAAGGAATGTTCAAAGTAGGCGGAGTTGTAAATACCGGGAGTTAGGACAACAACCGTGGGATCAGGGAGTTGAGGTGGTGCTAAATTGAGCAGCGTTTCTAGCAAATGGCTGGGATAATCGTCCACGGGTTGAATTGCCAGAGTTTGGAAGATTGCCGGGAATGTACTTTTCATCACCCGCCGATTTTCCAATACGTAGGAGATGCCCGAAGGTACACGCAGGTTATCTTCTAGAACATACCACTGACCCTCGCGATCGCGCACCAAATCGGTTCCGGTAATGTGACACCAGACATCGCTGGGCGGCTTTAAGCCGACGCAAGGCTTGAGAAATCCCGTTGCCGAAAACACAACTTCGGGGGGAATTTTGCCATCGTTGAGAATACGCTGTTCCCCATACATATCGTTGAGGAAGAGGTTCAGCGCTCTAATCCGTTGTTTGAGTCCACCCTCTAGGGTTTTCCATTCCTGAGCCGAGATAATTCGGGGAATAATATCAAAAGGAAATACCCGTTCGATGCCCTGATTATCACTGTAGACGCTAAAGGTTACGCCTAACTTAAGCAGAGCAACTTGAGCCGTTTCCCGGTGTCGCTGGAGTTCATCAGGGCGCAGTCCCTGCATCCATTGAATCAGGGCAGCGGCTGACTGTCGTGGCTGCCCTTGGGCTGAAAACAGCTCATCATAGAAGTCTTCTGGATTGTAGAGATCCCATTGTACTGCCACGTTTACTACACCCCTCCTCCTTGATGTACACCCTACGTATTCCAAGATTGGTCTAAATTGGATCTAGAACTGTAGTGAATATTACCGTTTGCGGGGAGTGCAGGTAAAGATGTTCTCGGAAATATAGCGCTAGGCAATAGGCAATAGGCAATAGGCAATGGGCAATAGGTAAAGTAGAGTTTTGAGTTAACCTCCCCTATCTCCCCCTGCTCCCCCTGCTCCCCCTGCTTCCCCAGCGTCCCCTTCCTCTCCCTTGTGCCTTCTGCCTTAACTGTTAATGGTAGGTAACGGGGGTGGCGACTCTAACTGGAGTGGCGCAAAATACCGACTCTTAACTACACTATTCGGCTTCCAGGGTGGATGCCAATAGACCTCTTGAATCACCGCTTTATTCTCATCGGATGACCATTGGAAACTGACAACGCTAATGTTATTACAGCCAACAATTTCGTCACCCTCTTGTAGCCAGCGATTGCGCCATAACCACGATAGGGAACCGACTAAAAGCTTTCGCCATAGAGGTGACTTCGGCTGTAATTCTGGTTGGGGATATCGTTTCAGCCAAGGAACGGGTTCAGCTTTTTGGCGTTTACTCCATGCTGTTCGATACCGCCAGTCGGGTTGCGATCGCTCATCCTTGAGGGCGACTTGCCACGCGATGTCCCAGTCACCACTCGGCGTATGGATTTGCTGCCAAAAGGGTCCTTGACTGGGAACTGGCATATCCTGGATTCTTACCTTACCAGGAGTTGCGATTATTTCCACCAATTGCGGCGGTTGTTGCCATCCCACCCAATATTCCGATTGTTCTAATGCTAGTGATTTAACTTTGGTATGAACTAAATACGTTTTGAACTCAGCATTTTTGATAGAACTGGAGGTTAACTGGACTAGCACCGATGCCGAGTTATGATTGTCCCTCTCTCCAGCTTCCCAGACGTAGCCGACTTCTTGTCTCTGGAGTTTCCCACGGGGATTTGACCAATAGTTGAGGCGAACCACGTAGCCATAGTGAATATCCCCCGACAGCAACACGATGCGATCGCGTCGCTGAAATAGCGCAGTTAATAGCTTACTAAAGGCGACATCATGAAAGTTCCACGAATCCCCCACATCAGTACCAAATACCTTACCCTGATGCCAATGCCACTGTTGGGCAATATCCACTAACGACGCATGGATCAGGTTGGTTGGTAAAACAATTAACGTGGCTTCAATCCTCGACTTACCCGCCGCTTTTAGCTGATCGGTTGCTTCTAGGGGATCTTCAATCTGCTGATCAAAAGCTGTCGGGGATAATAGCATTGGCGGCGCGATCATTTGATCCTCTCCCATAGGAAAACCGCGCCACGTCCGCGTATCTAATACGATAACTTCGTGCTTAAAACTTCTAACGCTATAGTGCCAGGTTAAAGTTGGAGTACCATCTGAATTATTCCGATTCAGAATTAAAACTGCTCCATCCTGTTTCAACTTCGGCAATCCTGTTTCGGCTTCAATGTCAGGCACTCCCAAACATTTCCCCATCGTTTCCCAGGCGGATGCATCTGTCCCGGCTGATTCTGACCATTGTTGCAACGCTTGCAAGAATTTTTCTCCCGGTTGCCCAGAGGTAAACTGTTCTGGTGTATTTCCCCACGCCTGACATAGGGCATAAGCTAATAGTCCATTTTGGACGATCTGTCTGCCTAGGGGTTTGCCCAAAACTCGGTTACACCACTCCCGATTCAAATACCAATCATCGCTAACATCGTGGTCATCAAAAACCATATAGGTTGGCACATTCGCCAGCGATCGCCTGACTTGCCACAAATACCTGGAAAAGTCCTGAATGGCATCAACTTCCTTATCCCATGATTTCGACTTTTTCCCCCTTGTCTTGCCTTTAGTAAGATGATTCACCCACAGGATTGGTGACCAAGATAACAGATACATCGCCAAATATTCACCCAGACTAAACAGATGGCTTTTAGCGCGTTCGGGTTGATTCTCCAGCATCGCGGTTAAGCCTGCATAATTTCGGGCAATTTCTGTGCGCTGTCCCGGTTTCCATTCACTCACTTTTTTCCAGGAATACCCCTTGACAAAATCACCTTTATAGGGCAATTCTTCCTCCCAACCGAGTAACGTATTCCCGATATCGCTGAGGGCGGCTAACAGGGGATCAGCGACATCATCGGCGTAAATTTGATCCCCCGTTAAAAAGAGTTGATGAGGTCGATGATTAGGTTGATCGGCTGACTGTTCGATTAAACCATCTAGCAGGGGTAGGGCATCTTGTCCGTTTCCGTGGGCTTTGCGACAGGAACCATGCACGATCCGCAGATGATTTAAGTCATCCGGCGGCATAGCAAATGTGGGCAGATTGTGGTCTAAATAGCTAATGGTGATCAGGGGAAAAACGTCTCTGGCGTTGAGGGCATCGTTGAGGGTTTGATTGCGATCGCTAAACTCCAAATCGTAGGCATAAATTTGTCCCGGTTCCAGTAAGTATCCATCAACAGGTTTAGCCGTTACCGCGACAATATGCAGGTATTTGCCCACTGGCACAGTGGCGCGTGATCCAGCCAGCCGTTCCAGATCAAGGCTTTTCCCCTGACCTGCGATCGTGGTATACACTCGAAGCGTGACCACACTCGGCGCTTTCAGTGCCAGCCAAACCGTGACGCCATCGGGATCAGTACGCCGCAAGATGGGACCTGCCAAAATGAGCGGCAGGTGTGTCAGTTGTTGCTCAAAGTCGCTGTAGGCGTCAAGTAAAGGCATTGCACTGATAACGTAGATGTGTTGATTAGCCCGTTCAGTTCAAATCGTTCATTATTATCCATTATGTCAGACATTAAAAATAGTATCGCAGCGGCTTTTTTAGGATTGGGCTTATTCTGGACGAATGCTTTACCATCCTTGGCTGATTCTCCTGAGCCATTACCCACTAAAAGCGAATGTATCAACTTATTCGTATCAACCTTGACAGGATTGTTATCTACAAGAGAACTGGAGACTCTTCCCTTATCTTTATCGAGATGTCCTGAAGTACTCGAAACCCGCTATATGGCAAGTGGTTCAATGGAGCCAACTTTGCCAATTAATGTTCACATTTTAGTGGATAAAACAGCTTATACATCTCAGCCTCCTCAACGCCGCGATATTATTTTATTCCAGCCAACTCCAACCCTTAGGGAACAAAATTTTACCGATCCTTTTCTTCATCGCTTGATTGGTTTACCTGGAGAAACCGTAGCCGTGAAAGACGGTTTAGTTTATATTAATGGTCAACCCTTGTTAGAAGAGTATATCGAAGAAGCCCCAGAGTATCAATATGGACCTGTTGTGGTTCCTGACAATCATTATCTAGTCCTCGGAGATAATCGCAACAACTCTTATGACAGTCATTATTGGGGATTTGTCAACCAGGACTTAATAATTGGTAAAGCTATAGCGACCATCTATCCAACCGAGCATCAAAAACTATTAGATGATGCCAATTCTTTAGATGAAGAAACAAAGGCATCAGTTTTCAGACTCATGGAAAACTTATCATCTTTGCATGAAAAGTTATCTGAATAAATAGAGGCTCCTGAATCGCGGAAATTGGAAGGTAAACTGTAAAGAGCGTCATTCGTCATACTCGCTCCCTTGAGAAGCAAGCTACGCCATTTGTGAGGGTTTGAGGCTTGTTAACATAACTTCATAAGGTTGAGTTTATTTCCACCAACCTACTTATGGGTGGGTAAATATGAAGATAAAAATGAAGAGTTCGTATCTGCTAAGTTTTGTGAAAGCGATCGCCCAACTACCGTCCCACCTTCCCAAGCAATTTTGCCCGTGGATGAAACGCAAGATCCAAGTTGTCCTCCTGGTTATTCAAAGCTGGACTCAGATTAATTAAGGGATGTTAAATAATAATTGATCATGTAGGTATCATGGTATAAATATTGATATACCTGTGATAAATTACTTAAAAATAATCGACAAAATGCCGTCTTCAAATAGCAACTCTGTCATTAATCAATTACTGACGGCGTTACCCAATCAGGACTACCAACGCCTCGTTCCCCACCTCGAAGAAGTCTCTCTGATATTAGGACAAATTCTTTATCAACCTGGAGAACCAATTCTCCATATCTATTTCCCGAATCGGGCAATGGTTTCGTTAGTCACCCTCTTGGCAAATGGTTCAACAACGGAAGTCGGCATGGTAGGAAAGGAGGGGATGGTTGGTATTCCTGTATTTCTGGGAGATGGGATGGCAATCAACCAAGCCGTTGTGCAACTCGAAGGCACAGCGATGAAAATGGATGCCTCGATTCTCAAAAGCGAGTTTGAGCGAGGGGATAGATTGCAACGATTGCTCCTGTGCTACACCCAAACCCTCTTGAATCAGGTGAGTCAAACGGCGGCTTGCAATCGCCAGCATCGGCTAGAACAAAGGCTGGCTCGTTGGTTACTCTCGGCTCAGGATAGTATTTCTGGCTCTGAGTTGCGACTCACTCAAGAATTTCTGGGCAATATGCTGGGAACCCGTCGTGCGACGGTGACAGTGGCAGCGGGTAAGCTTCAGGAGGCAGGTGCAATTCGCCATCACCGAGGGATGATTACCATTCTCAATCGGGAACTGTTGGAAACTATAGCGTGTGAATGTTACAGCGTCGTCAAACACGAGTGCGATCGCTTACTTTATCCGAAACAGGGCGATCGGTGATTGTCATTCGTCATTTGTCATTTGTCATTTGTCATGTGTGATAATTGAAAGGTTAGGGCAGGGCGGGTTTAGTTATATCAGGGTGAAAACGAAACGTTAGTGGTAAAACCCGCCCCTACAAAAGATGTTTCATCGGAACGTCTCAGCTTCCCCAGCTCCCCCAGCTCCCCCTGCTCCCCATGCTCCCCCAGCTCCCCCAGCTCCCCCAGCTCCCCCTGCTTCCCCTGCTCCCCCAGCCCTACCTCTGTACGCTACCGTACCGACGAATACTATTCATTGTGTAATCCTTGAATGGAATGGCAAAAGGTCTAACTCAATCTGTGCCAGCGTAGGCGATCGCGGTTGAATCAACAAAAGCTAGACAACACCAATGAACCATAATTTCAAAAATAGGCGGATTCTGGTTGTAGATCAAAATGCCGATTCCAGAGAATTACTCAGCATCATTTTTGAGCAAGAAGAAGCCAATGTTCTGACTGTTACTGGCGCGAGGGAAGCTTTAGAGGTATTTGAGGATTTTCAACCGGATATTCTACTCTGCGAGCTACTTCTGCCGGGAGAAGATGGCTATTGGTTGATCCGTCAAATCAGAAGCCTAGAGACAAAACGAGGGTATCATGTTGCCGCGATCGCGGTGACGGTAGCAGCGACTGAGCCAGATCGCCAACTCGCCCTAGCCGCAGGGTTTGACAGCCATATCACTAAACCGCTCAAGGTTGATGATTTATTAGCGATCGCGGCTATCCTTGAGCAGGGTAAATTTTATCCCCAATTGGCACAATAACCGAAGGCACCTCGAAATTTTATAGTGTTCAATCAGGTAGAATGTAACTCGTCTTAACCAGGAGATGAGAGAGAAACGCTTTGGTGATGAACGATTTATTAAAAGGCATCAATGTCTACCTGATTGGCATGATGGGTGTCGGGAAAACCACCGTAGGACAACGATTGGCAAAAGAACTAGGCTATCGTTTTGTAGACACAGATGTCCTGATTGAACAAGTAGCAGGACAAAGCATTAATCAGATTTTTGCTGACAGGGGAGAGGAAGAATTTCGCCAGTTAGAAGCTCAAGTCTTGTCAGAAGTATCCGCTTATACTAACTTGACTGTTGCCACAGGTGGTGGCATTGTAATCAAACAGATGAATTGGAGTTATCTACACCAAGGTTTAATTGTCTGGTTAGATGCACCTGTAGACCTATTAATACAGCGTCTGCAAGATGATACGACACGCCCCTTATTACAAACAACTGATCCAACAGCAGCCCTGCAAAATTTACTTGATAAACGGCGTCTTATGTATGCAGAAGCCGATCTTCACATTCCAATTAGTGTCAGTGATACACCGGAATTCATTACATCACAGATAATGGCAGCAATTCCTTCAGTTCTTAAATAAACTTAAAGAAGTAGGTTGGGTCGAGGAACGAGACCCAACAAACAAAAACTTGATCCAAATCTGTTGGGTTTCACTTCGTTCAACGCCCCCTGAAAAATGCTTTTTTAATAAGCTGTTCGGCATTTAAACCTTAATATCAATAATGGCGCAATCCTTGTAGTGCGTTTAGCGAAGCCATGCCGCAGGCTTTGCATCTTGCTCGCTACTAATACCCAATTTAAATGCATTACAGCTTAAACTATTCCCATTTGTTTAGGATATCCTTGACCAAAACTTCTTTTAAGCAAACCTGAGCCACGACAACAATAGGAAGCGCCAGAAACAAACCAAAGATACCAAAAAATATAGCAAAAGCCATCTGAGACAACAACGTAACCGCTGGCAGCAAAGACACCTGTTTTTGCATAACCAGCGGAGTTAAAATATTACTTTCAATTTGCTGAATTACTATATACAAAATCACCACCGCTAGAGCTTTCCAAGGCGAATCAAGTAAAGCCAATGCCACGGGAGGAATTACACTTAAAGTCGGACCCAAATTTGGGATAAATGTAAATATACCCGCTAACAAACCATTCGCTAGGGGCAGTTGCACCTGCAAAATCCATAACCCAAGCCCACTCAATATAGCAATTACCGTCATGTTAAAGAGAATACCGACTGCCCAACCGCCCAGAGTATCTTCACATTCATCCAGAATCTCCTGAATTCGGCGGCGATAAAAGGCAGGAAATAGGAGGATAAAACCTTGGCGGTAGGGTTCAGGATTGGCAAGTAACATAATAGTTACAACCACAACTAACAACATGTTCAAAACTACACCAATTGAGCTGTAGAATATATCAAAAAAGTTGCCAAAGAGTTTGGTTGCCCATGAGCGCAAATTTTGAGTAAAAACCTTCAAACCGCCAATATCATCTAAAAGTCCATCGGGAACCAAATTTCTCACCCAGTTTGCCCATTCAGGAATTTGTTGTAATCCAATCGGAACTAAATCAATCAATTGCTGAACTTGATTAACAAAGGGGGGAACAACCAGGACAAAAAAACCAACCAGTAATCCTAGACAAAACCCCACAGATATAATGATAGCGAAAGCTCGTTTGAGCCGAAAGCGCAGCAGAAATCGCACCAGACGGTTAAGTGTAGTGGCAAAAACTACGGCAGCAAAGCCGAGCAAAATAACCGTTTTAATTTTCCACAAAATGTAAACGGAGAGGATAAATAAGAATAATCCCAGTAATGAACCTATACGCACAAACTTGCCTCCACTCAAGGATTAGGTTAACCTTACATCTTGCACGTTTATCAGTAAGCCCCGACATCCGCTAATTTCCACCAACCTACTTAATCGCAGGCAAAGAAGCGCTATGGGCTTCTTCTACGCAGAAGGAGAAATGCCAGTATTGCTCAAACTCTAACTTTTCATAGACGATAAACTTGCCTCGGTATGCTTTGCTAAGGTATAACCGTTGATCAATAATAATGCTTTATGACATCCACTTCACTAACAGAACCAGCAATTGCTACCTTGGTACTGACAAACGCTGTAGAAAAAACAGGTGAACCAATCGAAGGACAGTTGCTTGAACAACGGCACAAATTATGGCATCTACTTCAAGATAGATTTCCCACAACGGCAACTGAGATAGAATTAACTGAGCAACAGCCATTAAATGGCAATCAAGCGGCTCGCATTGCCAAACATATAGAAGAAGTCGCCAAAACCGACTCAGAGGTTGCTAAAAGCATCCAAGCTATAGCGGATACGGTACAGTCTCAACCCAAGAGCCTCGATAAATTCACGAAGATAGCTCAAGACATTAAGATGGGAGTACAGGATCAGATTGCTAATAAAACCAACTTAGATTTATCTTAGTTTCGCAAGACGTTTCCTTGTCAGTTGTCAGTTGTCAGTTATCAGTTGTCAGTTATCAGGTATCACAGACTTAGCACTGCTTATTGATAACTGTTCACTGATCACTGTTTACTGACTTAGCTGTGCCAAACCAGTAGGAGAGAAACTTGAATCACGTTATACAGCCACCTGAGTTTTCCGATTCTCTGTAGAGGCTTTTAACTTCTCCTCTCGTGCCAAAAACTCCGCCAACTGTCCCTCAATTTGCTCCCGGACAATGTGACGATATTCCATAAAATGCTCGTTGTGAGCGCAAACAATTAAATAATGCTCCCAAACCGCTGGATTTCGCCGAATCATACTAAATAAATGATGCCAAAACTTCCAGCGTGTTTTCCTTTTCAGCCCCTGTCGCCAACACACAATTGCCACTGCCTTTAAATCTACCCAACTTGGCAATTTAAACGGCGTTTTACACTTGGGTTCTCCGAGTTTCAGAAAATACCGATACACCCGATCTAAATATTGCTCCGGCTCATATAATTGCCAAAACGCCTCGACATATTCCCGGGCAATTTCTTCTAAAGGACGAGTGGGGATAAAATTCATTAACGTGGTCTGGTTAATATTACCATCTTTGCCCCGGAGTCGTCCCTCCTTATCTAACCGATGCCACAATGCTGTATTCGGCAACGCTTGCAACATGGCAAAGGTTGTAGTCGGAATTCCTGTCTGTTCAGCAAACCGGACAATCCGCGAACCCGCACCCGATTTTTCCCCATCAAAACCGACAATAAAACCAGCAATCACACGCAATCCTGCCTCCGTAATAATATCCACTGATTCAGCCAACGAACTGCGGGTATTTTGGAATTTTTTGGTCAACTGTAAACTATCCTCATCGGGGGTTTCAATTCCCAGAAACACGGCATCAAAATAGCACTCGACCATTAATTGCATCAGTTCGGGGTCTTGCGCCAAGTCAACCGAGGCTTCAGTATTAAATCGGAAAGGATACTGGTGTGCTTCTTGCCACACTTTTAATTCTTTGAGCAATAATTTGACATTCCGCTTATTGCCAATGAAATTATCATCGACCATAAACACACCCCGCCGCCATCCCAGTTCATAGAGATAGTCTAATTCTGCCAATAACTGGGCGGGTGTTTTCGTCCGGGGCTTGCGTCCATAGAGGACAATAATATCGCAAAATTCACATTGAAACGGACAACCGCGCGAGAATTGCACCGACATTGAATCATAAGCATCCAATTCCAATAAATCAAACCGAGGAATTGGCGTGGTTGTCACATCCGGTTTTTCCCCATTAGAACGGAATATGCCCGTCTCATCTCCCCGTTGAATCGCCTCGACAAACAGGGGTAACGTAATTTCGCCTTCGTCTAAAATCAGATAATCAGTCCCCGCCTGCTGCACCTCATCGGGAACAGAGGTGGGGAAAGGACCCCCACAAGCCACCCGTTTCCCTCGCCGTTTGGCTTCCCGGATTTGTGCCAGTAAATCCCCTTTTTGGACAATCATCGCTGAAAGAATCACAATATCCGCCCATTCCCATTCCGCTTCGGTGACGGCTCGGATATTGCGATCCACCAGTTTAAATTCCCACGTCTGTGGTAAAATAGCCGCAACAGTGACCAACCCTAAAGGAGGCAGTAAAACTTTGCGATCGACTAATTCTAATATTTTTTCATAAGACCAGAATGTCTTGGGAAAGAGGGGATAGACGAGCAATGCTTTCATATTAGAACTAAATCACCTAAAATTTGGCATCGGATAATAGTACAAGTTTTAGCACAAAGATCCGGTTAACGTAGCCAATCAAAAGCAAATCCCCGAATATCGTGAAGGGTCATAAATTTCCAAAGACTCCCTTTAACCAATCCAACCCGCTTCTGTTGGTAATAACCTAGTCAAGTCTGTTATGAGGAATATTAGTAGTCAAACCCGCCCCTACACAAAACATGCCCTCAAAACCTCTCAATCCCTCTGCGTACCTCGGCGTTTCCCTCTGCGTCCTCTGCGTTAAATAAACATAATCCCCTTGATCATGCCACCATCTGACCTAAAAATAGTCTCCCTACTCCCCAGCGCTACCGAGATTGTCGCCGCTTTAGGCTTAACCGATGCAATTGTCGGGCGATCGCACGAATGCGACTATCCTCCCGACATCCAAAACCGCCCCATTTGTACCGAAGCGCGACTGAATGCCGAAAAACCCAGCGCCCAAATTGACCGAGATGTGCGTCGCTTAGTCAAGGACGCCCTGAGCATCTACCAAATTAAAACCGATATCCTGGAACAGTTACAACCCACCCACATTGTTACTCAAGATCAATGTGATGTCTGTGCGGTCAATTTTCCAGAAGTCGAGAAAGCGGTTGCTGAGCTCACCCAAAGTCAGCCAAAAGTAATTTCCTTACAGCCGAATCAATTAAGCGAGGTGTGGGCAGATATTAAACGAGTAGCGGCTACATTAGGCGTAGACTCGCAACCCTTGCTGAAGCAACTCCAATCTCGTGTGGACACCATTCAGCAAATGACACAGAACCTCTCCCTCGCCAATCAACCCACAGTCGCCGCGATTGAATGGACTGATCCGTTAATGGCAAGTGGGAATTGGATTCCCGAATTAGTGGATATGGCTGGAGGTCATCACTTATTTGCCGCTTTGGGGAAGCATTCGCCGTACTTAGAATGGGATGCACTACTGAAAACTGACCCCCAGGTTATGATTATTATGCCCTGTGGTTTTGATTTAGAGCGCACCCGTCAGGAAACCCAGCAGCTAACTCAGCGTTCAGAGTGGTCAGAGTTACAGGCGGTACGAAATAAGAGAGTCTATATTACCGATGGCAATGCTTATTTTAATCGTCCCGGACCCCGATTAGTGGATTCGTTAGAAATTTTGGCAGAAATCCTGCATCCAGAATTATTTAATTTTGGGTATCGCGGAAAGGCTTGGGAAATTTTTTAGGGTTGAGTGTTGACCCTTCGCTTCCTTTAAGGGAACCTGATTTGTAGGGGCGGGTTTAGGGACTTCGCGCCAGCTATTGATGATAACGTTGGTTCAAAACCCGCCCTTATCTTCCAGACGTGCCATGGCACGCCTCTACATGGCTCCCCCAGTTTCCCCAACTTCCCCTCTGCCATCTGCCTTCAAGAGATGATATCACCAGGTTGTCCCCGGCTACCCCCATCACTGCACCTGCGTTCCTACCAGCAACAAGCGATAACCAACTGGTTTAGCAATCAGGGACGCGGTACGCTGAAGATGGCGACAGGGAGTGGCAAAACCATTACCGCCCTCGCGATCGCAACCCAACTCTATCACCAAATCGGCTTACAAGTCTTACTGGTTGTTTGTCCCTATCGTCATCTAGTTACCCAATGGGCGCGAGAATGTCAGACGTTTAATTTAGAACCGATTCTGGCATTTGAAAATGTACGCCATTGGCAAAATCAACTCTCTACTGCCCTTTATAACTTACAATCGGGCAATCAATCTTTTCTGACAATTATCACCACCAACGCCACCTTGATCACAGAGGGGTTACAATCTCAACTCAAATACCTTCCCCCCAAAACCTTAATTGTTGGTGATGAAGCCCATAACCTAGGGTCTCGACGCTTAGAAGAAAGTTTACCGCGCAACATTGGCTTACGTCTTGCCCTATCCGCCACACCAGAACGCTATTTTGATGAAGAAGGAACCCACGGCTTATTCAACTATTTTGGCTCAGTTTTGCAACCTGAACTGACGTTAGCGGATGCGATTCACCAAGGGGCATTAGTTCACTATCTCTACTATCCAATATTAGTGGAATTAACCGAAACTGAATCAATTGCTTATGCCAAATTCACTAAACGCATTGGCTGGGCGCTAATGAATAATGAAGGTCTTGATATCCAGAATAATGATACTGTAACTGCCTTATTAATGCAACGCGCTCGTTTAATTGGGTCAGCGGCTAACAAGTTAACCGCATTGCAACAGTTAATGGCAGAACGATTAGAGACCTATCACACGTTGTTTTATTGTGGAGATGGTTCAGTTGAAGGCAGTGTAAGTCAGGAAACCACTCGTCAATTAGCAGCCGTAACCCGGTTATTGGGAAGTGAACTTGGATATCGGATTAACACCTATACAGCAGACACGCCTTTAGCCGAACGAGAAGAATTACGTCGTCAATTTGAAACCGGGAAATTACAAGGATTGGTGGCGATTCGCTGTCTTGATGAAGGGGTAGATATTCCAGCGATTCAAACCGCTGTTATTCTTGCTAGTAGTGGAAATCCCCGCCAGTTTATTCAACGGCGGGGGCGGATTTTGCGCCCGCATCCTGATAAGGAACGGGCAACTTTATTTGATATGATTGTTCTCCCTCCAGATTTAGGACGGGAAACGTTAGAGGTAGAACGGAATTTGCTCAAAAAAGAGTTGAAACGGTTTTTAGAGTTTGCTGATTTAGCCGATAATGCAGGAGAAGCCCGACTAAAATTGCTGCAACTTCAGAAACGGTATGGATTGCTGGACATTTGACCCTAAGTAGGTGGATATAATTAACGTGAACGGTGAAGATTGTCATTTGTCATTTGTCATTTGTAAGAGTTTGAGGTTTATTTACAGAAATTAATATAGATAGCTTTATTGACACCGACCTACTTAGCATTAGGTTTGATGATCGAGTGGAAAGGCGATAGACCGAACCAAACTATCGGATTAGAATAGGAAAATGGTAGCGTTAAAGAATCGCAAGCATTAGCACCACTCCAAATCATGTTACCTCAACCTAAAAAGCGCTGGACGCCTGAACACTGGGCAACCTGGAAACCCTTCGGTATCGGCGAACAATACCCGAATAATTACTGGGAAGTATTTCGCGCCATCTGGGAAAATCGGGATCAACTTCCCTACGCCTGGGATATCCTCAACCAAGGCGTCTGCGACGGTTGTGCGTTAGGCACCACGGGGATGAAAGACTGGACATTAGAGGGGATTCATGTTTGTAATGTCCGGTTGCGACTGCTGCGGATGAATACAATGCCAGCTTTTGACCCCGAACTCCTGGCAGATGTATCCCAGTTGCAGGGCAAAAAAAGTGCTGAACTGCGACAGATGGGGCGACTTCCTTACCCGATGATGCGTCAACGGGGAGAGAAAGGATTTCGTCGGGTGAGTTGGGAAGAAGCCCTGGATGTTATCGCCAATCGCATTCGCGCCACGACACCCGATAAACTCGGCTTTTATCTCACCAGTCGCGGCACCGTTAATGAAACCTATTATGCTGCCCAAAAAGCGGTGCGGGCAATGGGAACCAATAATATTGATAATGCGGCGCGAATTTGTCATTCTCCGAGTACGGCGGGATTGAAAAACGCCTTAGGGGTAGCGGCGACAACCTGTTCCTATAAAGATTGGATAGGAACGGATTTATTAGTATTCATTGGGTCAAATGTGGCAAATAACCAACCCGTCACGGTGAAGTATCTCCACTGGGCAAAAAAAGCGGGAACCAAAATAGTCGTGATTAACACCTACCAGGAACCCGGAATGGAACGCTATTGGGTGCCGTCGATTCCCGAAAGTGCTTTATTTGGCACTAAATTCGCCGAAAACTTTTTCCTGGTGAATATGGGCGGGGATATGGCGTTTATTAATGGTACACTGAAACATTTAATCGCCAATGATTGGGTTGATCACTCGTTTATCACCACCTATACGCGCAACTTTGAGGACTTAAAAGCCACCCTAGACTGCCAATCCTGGGAGGAACTCGAACGGCTATCTGGCGCATCTCGTGATCAGATGTATGAATTTGCCCAGATGATAGCCGAGGCGAACAAGGCTGTCTTTGTCTGGAGTATGGGGATTACCCAGCATGAATGTGGCGAAGATAACGTGCGATCGCTAATTAATCTAGCACTAACCAAAGGCTTTGTCGGCAGAGAAGGCTGTGGCTTGATGCCGATTCGCGGACATTCTGGAGTACAAGGGGGTGCGGAGATGGGATGCTACGCCACGGTACTCCCTGGAGGAAAGCCGATTACCTCAGAAAATGCGGCACAGTTGAGTGAAAAATGGGGATTTGATCTGCCAACCTCCCCAGGATTAACCGCATCAGAAATGATTCAAGCGGCTTATGCGGAAGACTTAGATATCCTGTTTTCCGTGGGGGGAAATTTCCTAGAAGTGCTACCCGAACCCGATTATGTGGAAACGGCATTAAAGCGCGTTCCCCTGCGGGTACATCAGGATATTATTTGTTCTAGCCAAATGTTAGTTGATCCGGCGGATACGGTAATTCTACTCCCCGCTACCACTCGGTATGAAGTGCCAGGAGGCGTAACCGAAACCACGACAGAACGACGAGTCATTTTCAGTCCCGAAGTTCAGGGAAATCGCATTGGCGAAGCGCGTCCAGAATGGGAAGTATTCATGGAATTGGCACAGAGAGTTCGTCCCGATTTAGCCGCAGAAAATGAGGGGAATTCGCCGTTAAACTTCGACGGAACAGCCGCGATTCGCCAAGAAATTGCCCAAATCATTCCCCAATATGCGGGGATTCAACATCTCAAAGAAGCGGGGGATCAGTTTCAATATGGCGGTTCTCATCTTTGTTTTGGTTGGACTTTTCCCACACCCGATGGGAAGGCGCGGTTTACTCCGTTATCGCCGCCACAACGAGATTTACCAGAGGGATGTTTCTTAGTCGCCACCCGACGTGGGAAGCAGTTTAATAGTATGGTGCAGGAAAAGAAAGATGCGATTACGGGTGCAGTGCGTGAGGCGGTGTTAATGAGTGCGGTGGATGCTTCGGCGTTGGGGTTAAAGGATGGGGATGCTGTGATTCTTAAAAATGAAGTTGGGGAATTGAAGGGACGAGTGTGTACTGCCCCGGTGAAACCCGGGAACCTGCAAGTGCATTGGCCCGAAGGGAATATACTCTTAGATAAGAATAAGCGATCGCCTGAAGTGGCGATTCCTGATTATAATGCCCTGGTGCGGTTGGAAATCGGGTAAGAGAGAGGGGAACCACACAGGCACAGAGGATACAGAGTGGGGAGTAAAACGAAAACGAGGGTTTGGGTTGTAGACAATCGTAACGTGCGATCGCGCCAGGATCAGGTGGCGACGGAAGAACCCCTGGAAATTCGCCTTGTTTCTCCCCAGCAAACGGTAGCCGTTACCATGCGAACACCAGGGGCAGATTTTGAACTGGCGGCGGGGTTTTTGTACTCTGAAGGAGTGGTTCGCGATCGCGATGATATTCAGCAGATTAGTTATTGTGTTGATCCGGATGTCGATGGGGAACAGCGTTACAACATTGTTAATGTAAAACTTCGACCCGGATTATCGGTTAATTTACAACCCTTAGAACGCCACTTTTTTACCACCAGCGCCTGTGGTGTTTGTGGGAAAGCCAGTCTAGAAGCCCTACATTTACGGGGATGTCCAATTATCTCAGCCGGATTAACCGTTAGTCCAGATGTGATTTATAGTTTACCCGAACAATTACACACCGCCCAGCGGATTTTCTCAAGTACCGGAGGATTACACGCCGCCGCCTTATTCGACACCCAAGGACAGTTACTTTCAGTCCGAGAAGATGTGGGACGCCACAACGCCCTGGATAAATTAATTGGTGCTGCTTTTTTGAGTAATCAATTACCTTTAACCAACCCAATTGTTCTGGTGAGTGGACGTTCTAGCTTTGAGATAGTACAGAAATGTCTAACCGCCAGTGTCCCGATTGTTTGTGCGGTATCTGCACCCAGTAGTTTAGCGGTTGCCTTAGCCAAAGAGTTTGGCATCACCTTAGTCGGATTTTTGCGCGGAAAACGATTTAATATTTATACAGGAAAGGAACGGATACATTTTGAGGAGAAGTAAATCGGTTAGCTCCAAAAATATACAACCGATTTTTGGGGAGGCTTGAGAATACAGCAGTTTGCTCTGCTATGCGGTACATTGTCGATCCCCCTAAATCCCCGTGCAATAAAAGCGAAGCATCCTCTGGCTTCCCCCTTTTGAAGGGGGACGGGAGGGGGATCTGGAGTACCTCACTCAACGTACTCGCGGGAGTCCTCACCCTCAACTCTCGTAGGGTGAGGAGGAATAGCGGGATGCCGGAAGGATGGAGGCATCCAATTCTTTTTTTTTCACGCCACACATAAGCCGTTATTTCTCCTGATTAGCTCAACTTTACTAGGAGCAAATTGCCCAATTCGTTTCCAGGTGTAGTCACAAACAGAAACCTTCTGAGTCTTTTTGGTATCAGTGAATCCGCCGACGT
>NZ_JAVJTO010000169.1:0-4947 GCF_040220235.1 Coleofasciculus sp. B1-GNL1-01 | reverse complement strand
TAACCGAACCGACTCCGGTACAAAGGAAGGCTTTAGATTTGTTGGGTGTCAGCCTAATATGTACCCAGTGAAGCCGAAAGTGAAATCGCCCTAAGTCTGGATAGGCATACAGTGTAGCGATTTGTCAAAGGGGAACTTCAGTTTAAGGGGGATTTAGGGGGATCGACAATGTACCGCATAGCAGAGTAAACTGCTGTAAGTCTAGAACAAATTTCTACCGCTTGTAATTTTTCTGTAGAAGAAGTCAGAGTTATTCTTGAGTGAGGGAATTAGGAATCCAGTTCTTTTTTTCCGATCAAAAAATAGGTCATCATTTCCCCCTTCCCTTTCACCTGAATCATTCCCCGTTCTTGAAACACATACTGATCTTGTAAATCTTGATACGTTGCAGTTGTTACTTGAATTGTACCTGGAAGTCCATGGGATTCCATGCGGCTAGCTGTATTGACCGCATCTCCCCATAAGTCATAAATAAACTTTTTCCTGCCAATGACACCAGCCACTACCGCGCCTGTATTAATACCAATGCGAATACTCAATTCAACATGATACTGGTGATTGAACTGTTTAATTACTTGTTGCATATCCAGCGCCATTTCTGCAATCGCAGCAGCATGGTTATCGCAGGGAGTCGGTAGTCCACCTACAACCATATAGGCATCGCCAATGGTTTTAATTTTCTCCAAGCCGTAAGTTTCGGTAAGCTGATCAAAAGCAGAAAAAATTTCATTCAGTAACTTAACTAATTCTGTTGGCGATATCCGTTGGGAAAGCTGGGTAAACCCCACAATATCCGCAAATAATACAGTCGCCTCTGTGAAACTATCGGCAATCGTCTCCTGGTTTTGTTTCAAGCGATCGGCGATCGCTTTAGGTAAGATATTTAACAGTAGGAGTTCTGATTTTTCCCGTTCTGCCTCAATCGCAGCAAAGTCATCGAGCGATCGCACAATATACATCACCAATGTTCCGGTTAATAACAAGCCACTCAACAGCGTGACTCCAGCCAGAGGTGGAATCGCTAAACCTGAATTCTCTGGTATTTCCCAAAAACGGAGTGACAATTCCTGATCCGCGATTTGAATCGAGTGATCGTAGAAAACATAGTTCTGGCACGATGATGAATCCGGCTTCATCTCAACTGTTTTTGTCCGCGATTGATACAGTGCCAGATACTGTTCAGTAGCGGGTAACGATGGATCAGAAAGGCAAAAATTTAGCGTATCAATCGAAAGTCCTTTTAGTGAACTTGTGATAATTTCTTCTAATGAATAAACCCCAATCATTGCCCCCCGAAAAGCCTGACGGCGACTGTCTGGCGTATTATGAGGCATATCCTCATGGTAAAGCGGTAGTAAAATCGTTAAACTATCAGGCGGTTTACCCGGTATCTTGAGCTTACTGGTGGCGACTAATCGTCCTGTCGTGCGGGCTTTTTCTAGTAGAGTTTTACCCACTGGATGAGACGCCAGATCAAAGCCGATAACATCTTTTTGTGGAGAAAAGGTGATCGGAAAATAATCCGAACGCGCCTTAGCAACAACCTGTTTTTTTTCGGAATGGTATTCATAAATCGAGAAATTTGTCAATCCCCGTTCTGCCATTTCCGCCTCATAACTAGGGCGCTCCTGTGCCGACACTGGTTTGAGCCAACCCAGGGTTAAAATTCCTGAATGGATAGACAGAAAATGTTGGGTAAATGATCCATACTCCTCGTGCTGCACCTGATCAGATGCCTCATGAAACGCCCCCAAGGAGACAACCATATAATAATATTCATCAATTTTACGTTGAAATGTGGTTGTCAGGTGATCGGTTCGCTGTTGCAATTCTACTTGGGTTTGATGATTTGACCATCCCCAAGCCACTACTGTTGCCGCAATTGAGAGTCCAATTCCCACCGTTAGGGTTAACCCAACGGGAATATAGCGATAAAGTCTAGCCAACACGGGTGTATCGATTTTAATCATAAGCCAAGCATTTCCATTCATTAACCTGGTACAAGAACCGCTCAAAATACCAGTTTGATCGTGATCGTCCCCTGCTTGTATCTTGACTCAACGGATTTAATGGTCAAGAGAGGGGATAAGTTTTTTATTAGCTGTACTCTGCCCTTTTGCTTATGTTCACAAAATAAGATTATATATCCGGATCTTTTTTCCTGGTCAAAAAATAAGTCATCATCTTCCCCTTCCCTTTCACGGGGATGATACCCCGTTCTTGGAACTCGTAGTTATCGTGTAAATGCTGATACGTCGCGGCTGTCACTTGAATTGTACCTGGAAGTCCATGAGATTCCATGCGGCTAGCTGTATTGACCGCATCCCCCCATAAATCATAAATAAACTTTTTCGTGCCAATCACGCCAGCTACCACCGATCCCGTATTCATGCCAATGCGAATACTTAGGTCTGTACTATGTATAGTATTAAACTGTTGAATTTCCTGTTGCATATCCAGCGCCATTTCTGCGATCACAGCCGCATGATCAGGGCGTGGTGTCGGCAATCCACTGGCAACCATATAAGCATCACCAATGGTTTTGATTTTCTCTAAATCATGCTTCTCTGTCAGGTAATCAAAGGCGGAGAATATCTCATTGAGTAAGTTAACCAAGTCTGTCGGTGAGATTCGTTCCGAGAGTTGGGTAAAGCCGACAATATCCGCAAATAGGATAGTCACCTCGGTAAATCCATCAGCAATACAAGTTGGATTGTCTTTTAATCGTTCGGCAATGGGTTCTGGTAAAATATTGAGCAATAAACGGTCAGCCTTTTCTTGTTCAACCCGTAAGTTTTCCGCTGTTCGTTGACGTTCGCTAATTTCCCAGGTAATTCGCTGAAACATTTGATTAAAGGCTGCCATAACATCGCCTAACTCATCATGACGCTGAACGGATAAAGCATAGAAATTGGGAGTTAACTGATTGTGGCTAATGGCTTCGCCAGCATCAATTAAGTCTTGGCGAAGTTTAAGGATGGGAACAATGACGGTTTTCCCTAACACCAACATCGTTGTTCCTGTCACAAACAGGGAAATTAACACCACTAAACCCGCGATTCTGAGAGTAAAGGCGTATAACTGGGGTTGAATTGAGGATGCATCATGACGAATGATAATGATATAAGGTTTTCCGAGTTCTTCGGCTGACCAAGCCACATCATATCGTTGTCCCTGCCATTTACGAACATGGGGAAGATCAGACTGTTGAATATCCTGGAAACTCAGTGTAGGAGATTCACCAAATATTCCCATTGGTTCTCCGTTTTCTTTGTAAATGGCAACGCCTAAAATGACCTGAGACCCACGAGTTAACTGGACAACTTGCTCCCCAAATACAATTGTAGACATATTTTGTTGGGTCAATCGCACGACACTCTCAACCACTTCTCCGGAAACGTCCTCCAATTGGTAAAGAAGTTCATGTTTGCGTCGATAATACGAGGGGATGAGAATCAGAGTTTCTATAAAAACCAGGCTAATAAATACCCAGAGCGTAATTCGCTGAGATAAACGAGATTGAAACAAGCGAAGTAGATTTAACCATTGGGATGACATCAGATTTTTGCTGCATTAAATCGTGGGACGTATAGTAATATCACCCTGGTTAAGCTAAGTAGGTGGACACAATTAAAGTTAACGGTTGAGATTAGGGAACACCTCGACTTACCTCGACTTACTTCGGACTTCGGCGTGAGCGCTCAGACTACTTACCAATCTAAACCGAACAGCTTAGGTAATCGGCTTCAGCACTAAAGTGCCTACTACGGAACTTCATCGTATTCGCGTGAGACTCCACCCTCAGCAGATCCTTCGCAAGCTCAGGAGGGTGGAGAGGGATAGCGGTCAAATCGACCCTTTATATCAAATCCGGTTAAATAACCTCACTAAAAATGGCTGAAACCCTCATTCTGACGTGATTGCATTTGTGTGCAATCAACAGGATTCGATATTACTTGCGCCTTGCTCAGTACAAGTCAATAAGGGGAGATTTGACAGTTCAGTTGAAGGCACGACATTTCGACTTCGCTCAATGCGAACGATTAACCCCGTACTTCGCTGCAACAACTGGACTTTTTTGGCAGTAAACTGCCCTAAACGTTTCCAATTTTTGTCGGAAACGGAAACCTGTGCCTTAGTGTCTCCAGAACACCAGCCGATGTAAGTTTTTCCAGCTTTTTCGGCAATTACCTTATCACCCTTCCTAATTCCATGGCGGGTAACTGTACCGCCGTACTTGCGCCGCACTCCACCCTTAGAGGGAACACACAGGTGTAATTGTCTACGACTAATTGGTGGTCTACGGATTACCGCAAACGGTGCGGGGGTAACATGAACATCGCCTACCCAACCGCCATGTTTGGCTTGGGTCAAGTGCCATTCCCGCCATTGGGTAAACTCGAACGCGGCTAAGGTCACACCATCAACAGCATGAGTTGCAGGCGTCTGGTTCGATTTGTCTTTCTTGTCTTTGGCTAATCCTAACCATTGCCTAAGCTGACTGGTTCCGTTCCCGTCCCTTTGCCATCCTTGGTGAGTTATCACGGTCGCTAACTCAGACAACCACTTAAGCATTTGTTTGTGACCTACCATCACTGGGGAGAAACCAACGCCAGACCGAGCCGACAAGCGACCGCTGGTTCTATCTACGTCAGCCATGACCAACTCGTAGTGAATGGCGCTAATTGGGAACAACTTGAACAACTCCTTGGTTATCCGTAACTCTAGCTGCTTGTTGGCTCGAATTGACGGCGGTAGTTTGCCTTGTTTGCGATTATCAAACCGAGCTTGACGATGGCAACGTTCCTGGTACTCGTAACATGGTGATAAACCTCCGAGTAAAAGTATTTACATTGAGCGACTTGTATCGAGCGAAGTCGAGATAAGTCGAAATGTAGTCCCTTACCGCCATCTCAGTTAAGATGTCTTGGCTTAACAACAACCCGA
>NZ_JAVJTO010000168.1:0-90526 GCF_040220235.1 Coleofasciculus sp. B1-GNL1-01 | reverse complement strand
AAAGGCTCATACACCCTGGATTAACCGTAGAATAAGGCTTTCAACACT
This sequence comes from Coleofasciculus sp. B1-GNL1-01, assembly GCF_040220235.1. Classification (NCBI taxonomy): domain Bacteria; kingdom Bacillati; phylum Cyanobacteriota; class Cyanophyceae; order Coleofasciculales; family Coleofasciculaceae; genus Coleofasciculus; species Coleofasciculus sp. B1-GNL1-01. Next base: position 90,478 of record NZ_JAVJTO010000168.1, on the reverse strand, counting down.
CTGTCAAAATTCAGTGTCGGTCAAAAATGCTCGAAACCTACTCCAGGTAAAGGTTTCGACGACTCAGATAGCAAAACTTGTGAGAAATGCGGGAGATTGCGTTTTCAGGTGCAAGGGCGGGTTTTACGGATTGCGAATAATCAATCGCTAGGTCAAATCTAGCCCGCTCATAAATCTGATTCAGTAACTGTTGTAGGTCTACTATAGGTTCAGGATCATCTGGGCGTAAGGGAACAGGAAACGCTGGAATCGGTTCTTTTAAATCAAAGCTATATAAATCGGCATTCGGTCGGCAATATCCTCGACTAACCAAGATACGGTAATCAGTCTTAGTCTCCCCAATAATTGGCATGGTTTTACCGTTTCTGAGCAGATAAATTTCAACAAAACTGGTTTTCGATGCCAAAATTTTCTGGCGTTTGTTTTGATACGCCTCTCGACCATCCTTGGCAGATTTATTTTTGGGAGAAAGTATCTCTATTACAGAGACAACCGCACCTGTTTGGATTGATCGAACCTCTAAAAATCGTTCAGTAACCTGTTCCGGAACAGGGACTTTAACTGGAGTGGGTTTAGCTAAACGAGTAGCCGTTACCGTTGCACCAGTACGGGTAGAGTCTCGACGGGAAACCGCCACATCAGCAATTCCGACGAGTAACGAGTCATCGATGCTGGTATAGATGCGTTCCTCAATCGCCACCCGATATTTAGGGACGATTTGAGGGGTGATTGCATCTGCGATCGCGACAATAAGTCGATTATGGACTTGATGCCATAGGTCTAGCAACTCCAAGTAGGGGTTCATTCCTGGGAAGGGATTGTGCATTATTTTTTGCCTAAATCATGCCCCAATATTCCTCTAGCTTACTGCGATTTCAAAATGGAGCCAGTTTTTTGTTTACCCCAGAGTTAGTTCAAGGGTTAGCGGACGCCTCACCAGATGACTTGGCACAAGTTGAATTGATACCATCCGGTGAAGGTCTACACTGGGAAACACTAGATGTCGAGTTCAAAAACTAAGCGATTGTTCTAAATCCAATTTAAATGTGTCGGTTATTCCCGCTTGCAGTTTACGGGTACTCCTGTGTTATCTAGGTAGTGAAACAGTTACGTTCTCGCTTAGTGTGGCAATATGTCTGACAATTCTCAATCTTCGGCTCAACTTCCACCCACCAGCGCCATCCAAAGTCATTCTTTAACCGCCACAACTGAACACTGGTTTGAATATCCGGTGCGGGCGCATCCTCACCACAGCGATTATGCAGGTGTGGTTTGGCATGGTAATTATATAACCTGGATGGAAGAAGCACGGGTAGAATGCTTGCGGTCAATTGGCATCGAGTATGCTGATTTAGTGGCGATGGGTTGTGAATTACCCGTGGTTGACCTCTCTGTGCGTTATCACCGTCCGCTTCGCATGGGTCAAACCGCGATTGTCAAAACCCGGATGACGGATATGGACGGTGTTCGCATCTATTGGGATTACCAGATTCAATCGCCCGATACAAAAGAACTCTATGTAACCGGTCGGGTGACGTTAGTGGCTGTTGACCGGGAGAAAGGCAAGATTCTGCGACAATTGCCGTCAGCCGTCAAAGATGCACTTGTAAAGCTTTCCCTTTAATGTCTGTAATAGCTTAAGCTGTTCGGCATTTAAACCTTAATGTCAATAATGACGCAATCCTTGTAGTGCGTTAAGCGAATCCATGCCGCAGGCTTTGCATCTTGCTCGCTACTAATACCCAATTTAAATGCGTGACAGCTTACCACTAACAATGATTTGTCAATTATGTGAACGAGATGTTGAGCGTTTAACGATTCATCACCTAATTCCTCGACAGAAGGCAAAGAAGAAAAAAGCCGAGACAATTCCCACCGCCATGATTTGTTCAGCTTGTCATCGGCAGATCCATTCTCTGTTTGACAACACCCACTTATCCCAAGAACTCAATTCTTTGGATAAGCTAAAAAATGAACCTCAAATGCAGAAGTTCTTAATCTGGGTGCAGAAGCAAAATCCTTCTAAACGGGTACGAGTGCATCGTCAAAATTTCTAGAGACGCATCATTTGGTAGAGACGCGCCATGGCGCGTCTCTACAATAGTTCTTACCTTTGACTGGTACAAGATGTGAGTAAAGTAAACCAAAATGTTGTTCCCTCTCCTGGAGAACTAATCACGCCAATTTCGCCGCCGTGTGCTTTAATAATTTGCCGACACAGATACAATCCTAAGCCAATACCACTTAAACTGCGAGAAGAAGCGCCGCGATAGTAGAGATCAAAAAGGCGATCGCACTGCTCTTGTTCTATCCCTACCCCATTATCCGCGATCGCACAGCGCACTTTCTCTGCTTCAACAGTATCCTCCACCACCGTCGCACTCAGGGTTAGGTGAATTCCGGGCGGGTTATGTTTCATTGCATTAGTGATTATATTGTCAAACACTCGCCATAATTGCTTGGCGTCAGCACTCACTAAGGGTAAATCATCGGGAACTTGATTGGTCAACGTTACTTGATTTTTCACCAATAACGGTTGTAACTCCGTCAGACTCTCTTGAATCAGTTGACTCAATTGCAATGGTTCGCACTCACAGGGAATCCCATAAGATTCAGCGGCGTGAATTTCCAATAACGAATTAATTAAATTAAGTTGGCGATCGCTACTTTGAATCATCCGCTCGACAATAGAACGCGAGACTGAAATTGTCTGATGTCCTTGGTCATTTGGTCTGGATTCTTGGTTCTCAGTCAACGAATAACTATTAAGTACATTCTTCAGCACCATTAACATCCCCATCACTGGTGTTCGTAAATCATGGGATACCGCATGTAAGAACACATCCTTGAGTTGATTCAGTTCTTGTAGTTCCTGCATTTTTTGCTGCAATTGTGCCGTTCTTTCTTCGACTTGATGCTCTAAGTTCGTATTCAGTTCGCTAAGCTGTTGGTATAATCGTCCCTGCTTAATCGCAATTGCCACTTGCGTCGCCAGACGGCGCAGTAAATCCACTTCCACGGGTTGCCACTGACGCGGACTTGTGCATTGATGCGCCACTAATAAGCCATACATTTGCTCATCCACGACAATTGCCACCGCTAACGCGGCTCTCACTTGAAATTGATCCAAATATTCGGCGCGTTCCGGGGACGTTGCCCAAAGAGCGGTATCATTAATAACTTGCACATCAGTATGTTCAAATAAAGCAATTAATTCCTGAAGATACTCATCATTTTCTACGGCTAAATCCCAACAGGAGGGAAAATTATCCGCCACGGATTCTGCCACAACTTTGCCATGCCTCGTCCCATCCATATAACTAATCAGAACCCGATCCGCTTGCAAAAAGTGACGCACCTCTGCCACCGTCGTATTCATAATTTCATTCAGATCCAAGGATCGGCGAATTCGAGCCGCAATTTCTCCCAACAAACGATCGCGTTCAGCCGCTTCTCGTAACCGGACTTCGGCTTGCTTTTGCTCCGTAATATCCCGCACCACGGCTAAAAGATGGGGTTTTCCTTTGTACATAAACCCGGTTCCCCGTACCTCAATGGGAAACGGCGTACCATCAGAACGCAAATCTACCGCTTCGCGCTGAAAGGGAACTCCCTGTCTGACAGCAGTAAGATACTCGTAAAATATGGGATGGGAGTCCGGATGAATAAAACGTTCGGGATCAAGATGGATAAACTCTGAATAGGAATAGCCATGCATTTGACACGCGGCTGGATTTGCCTCCACGAGTTGTCCGTCTAAATCGCTAATAATTAAGCCATCCGTCGTGGCTTCAAAAATTGCCCGATATTGGATTTCACTCTCTTTAAGTCGCCGTTCGGCGAGTTTGCGCTGGGTAATATCATGGGTGAGGGCTAGTAAGCAGGGTTTACCTTTTAAGCGGATAATTTCAGCGGACAGTAACCCGATTAAAATCTCGCCCGATTTCGTGCGAAACTCATATTCTTGGTTCGTAATCGTACCGTTCTGCTGTAGACTATGAACCATGCGATCGCGATCATCAGGATGCACCCAGATATTCAATTCCTCAGCGGTGCGACCAACTGCCTCTTGGCGCTGATAGCCGGAATACCGCATAAAGGTTTCGTTTACCTCGATATACCGTCCATCTGCTAAGGTGCTAATCGTAATCGAGTTGGGACAACAGCGAAAGGCTTTAGCAAACTTTTCCTCACTCAACCGCAACGCCTCTTCGGTGCGTTTGAGTTCAGTAATATCCACGCTGACACAGACAGCGGCTTGACCCTGTTGGTATTTCTGGGCAACTAATAAATAATACCGACAGTTATCACCAATCAAGGTTTCAATTTCTCGCTTGGCTTCCTGGAGGGGACTAGCAAAAAACTGGGCAATAAAATCCTTAAATCCGGGGGTGGAATTCATAAACCCCAGTTCCTTCCCTACAAATGCTGGGGCGGATAATCCGAATGTCTTAGCTAGATAACTGTTAACGCCTTGGTACTTTAAATCTGTCCCCATCCAGGACACACATCCGGGTACAGCATCTAAAATCGCTTGTAACTGGTCTTTCGCCGCTTGCAGTGAAGCGATTAACTGCTGTTCCGTTTCCTGCGCCCGTTGACGTTCAGTAATTTCCTGGCGCAATTGCTCATTGGTTACGGTTAACGCCACTGTGCGTTCAGCAACTCGCTGTTCCAATTGTTCATTCATCAAGCGCAAAGCGTCTTGAGCTAAATGACGCTCGGTGATATCGTGACCAATACAGAGAATACCTGTCACTTGTCCCGATCCATCGATGAGCGCTTTATTCGTCCACCCTACCCAGACGCGACTACCATCCCGCCGGATATTTTCGTTTTCGTGGTAGCGGTATTGATCGGGGTGTTGAATGATGTCTTGGATCAGGGTAGTCAAGTCCCGTCCCGATGTCTCGGTTTCTGGGATAATCGTCTCCGCCGCTGAACGTCCCCGGATTTCTGCTTCCGGGTAACCCAAAAACTGTTGGGCAAATTCGTTTAAAAAGGTGATTGTACCTTGAGTATCGATGCGTAAAATCAGGCTATTGGCATTTTCGACAATGTTTCGATAATAAGCCGCTCGCTCTCGCCATACCTGCTCAACCTGTTCTCGTTCTGCAATCTCGCGCCGCAGTTGCTGATTGATCCGTTTTAAGTCCTGGATCTCGTCTGCGTTGTCGGCTTGGGATTGAGTCTCAGGGTAGAATGACAGGGGGATAGGAGTTTGCAGAGGAGAATTAGGCGATCGCGGATGGTTATCGCCTTGGTGGTTGGTAATAGCTAGCCAGAGCTGTTTGAGCTTGTGATACATCGGTGGCGTTCCGAGAACGGTTCCCAAAACGTAATGTTCTTCCCACTATACTCTGACAAGTCTCGCCATTTTGATACACTTGTCCCCCAACAAAGCATTAACCCACCGGGAGACGATGGGCTAAGAGATCTATAAGTTTCATGAAAGAGTGACCCTGATGAATTCGCTGCTTGCTCGTACCTGCTCGTAATGATGTTGAGAGCCTGTCGATGTAGCGTTAAAGTATTCCGATAGCTGGTTCAACACTTCTCCTACACGATTTTGTTGGGAGTGCGGTTGGGAAGAATCCAGCACAACACGGGTGACAGAACAATTGAGAAAACAGAAACGATCAAAATCATCGATAAAACTTGGCTGAGTTCAGTAGTCATGATCTTTACCTCAATACTTGTTTATTTAGTTACGCTGCTTTTCTATTTCAAGTTTAACCGCGCTGTATCTTAGTGAACAAAGTTTTCTGTAATTTTATGGTAAAGATATCCGTACTTTTGATCAGGTTATCTTGATTAATTTTTGTTAAATATTATTTCTGTATAGAAAAATATGTAGTGTAGAGACGTAGCATGCTACGTCTCTATTAGGTTAGTTCACCAGATCGTTATGGTTTAGAAGCGATAACCTGCACCCGCTTGAATGCTAACTGCAGACGCTGGACTATCTTCGTAGGCTTCGATACCGAGTTTTGTATCGCCATAAACCACAATATTGCGACCCAATTGAGCTTCAGCACCGACTGTTACCACAGGCGCATTTTTGTTTCCTAATGGTGTTGGTTGTCCATCCTCTTCAATAAATGAATAGCCAGCACCTACATAAACATTAGCGTTGTTCGTGACAGGAACATCGTAGGAAACAATGGGCATAATGGCGCTGGTATCATCGCTGAATAGAACAGCACCGCGCAGAGAAACTGGCGCTTTTGAAGTCGTTACACGACCTTGAATATTCCCGCCAAATGTTGCGGCATCGTTATCTTGTCCACCGTTGGTCACGCCTGCGGCGACACCAGCACCGATATAGTTGGCATCAGTTCCCGTGGGCTTGGCAGACGCCATATCAGCCGATAATAAAACAGGCGCGATCGCGGTAGCGGCTAGGGTTGAAAAGGTAACAAAAGACTTAAGGTTGCGTTTCATAGTAACATCCATCAATAGGTAGGGTGTAGTGTTGCGTTGTTACTATTCAAGTCGTTTTTAATCGAGTCAATGTTCCAGGTTTATCGATTTTTTGATGGATAAATGTGCGAAAAATCCTTAGACATCTTAAGGATTAAGCTTTTCAGGAAAACTCTTTGATCGTTTTTTGTTGAATTTCTCCATACCCATAGAAACACAGGTAAATATTATTAAAATAATGGAAAATTATAGTTAGCTTTTCATAGTTTGTGATCAGCCAGTAGACTATTGATTAACTGTCACATTTTTTTTTATTTTTTCCGGATGAGAATTCCCTCTCCTTGACAAGGGGAGAGTTTGTAAGCTGTAAGCAAAGCAAGATCCCCGACTTCTTCAAGAAGTCGGGGATCTGTCTGTGTACCGACATCATATATAGGGGCTGCTGAATAAGTCTTGTGGTGGGGAGAGGCAATAGGCAATGGGCAATGGGCAATAGTGAAGAAAAACACTGACTCATCAAGGGATTGAGCGATTTAAATTTTTCCAACCCAAAAATGAAAAAACCCCCCGTTCGTGTTGATCCGGGGGATGAATTCAATCTATCGATTGTGGGGACAATTCATGGCTTGCCCCAACAGAGTTCTATTTCACGGAAACCTTAGCACCAGACTCTTCAAGCTGCTTCTTGGCTTCTTCAGCGGCTTCTTTTGCCACCCCTTCTTTAATCGGCTTGGGCGCAGACTCGACCATATCTTTGGCTTCCTTGAGTCCCAACCCAGTCATGGTTCGCACGACTTTCAGGATAGCAATCTTCTTATCAGCGGGAACTTCTTCTAAGATGACATCAAATTCTGTCTTCTCTTCCGCCTCTTCCGCTGCTGCACCGGGCGCACCAGCCGCTGCCATTCCGGGCATCATCATCATACCACCCGCAGGAGCAGCCGCGCTAACGCCAAAGGTGTCCTCGATTTGCTTAACTAATTCCGACGCTTCGAGTAACGTCAGGGATTTTAGCTTTTCCAAAATTTCGTCGGTTGTAGCAGACATGAATAAACTCCTTTGTTTGATTGTTTACGTGTCACCCTGAGCGTAGTCGAAGGGTAAGCTTTTTACGTTTCAAGTAGCGGTACTAACCACCACTTTCTTTCTGAGCGGCGAGCGCTTGTAACACGCGACCCAGTGACCCGGGAATTTCGTTGACACTGCGACCCAAGGATGCAGGTACTTCGTTAACACCCACAGCCAGTTTGGTGGCGATGGAATTAATCGAACCAGCAATCTGCCCGATGAGTTCTTCTTTAGACGGCAAGTCGGCAATCGCCTTAACTTGGTCTTGACTCAGGGCTTGACCTTGCATGACGCCGCCCTTGAAGTCGGTTTTTTTGGTGGCTTTCTGGAAGTCCTGATATGCCCGAATTGCACCGCCTACGTCGTCTTTGACTAACATGAAGGCGGAGGAACCGACCAAGAATTCGGTCATGGGTTGCCAGTTTTCATCATCCTCAACCGCCCGCCGCATCAGGGTATTTTTCGTCACCTTACAGACGGTGCCTGTGGGACGCAGCCGATTCCGCAAATCGGTAATTTGCGCCACAGAAAGTCCCTGGTAGTCAATGACGATCGCGAGTTGCGAATCACTCAAGAGTTCCTTGAGATCAGCGACAACTTCCTTTTTGTTGTCCAGGGTTCTGCCCATTCTTGTTTCACCTCCTTGTTTCCTTTCATAGTTGTCCGTTAAAAAATCCTGCCCTCAGCCATAACGAAACCCCGGACATGCCGGGGTTACGCTGAGTATCTTTAATACCTGTACTTTGGTTTAGATGTAAAGTGACAGTGGATACTTCAGGCGTTGACCTCGGCAGGATATTAAGTGATGAACACCTGCTGTCTTTGGTACAAGCCAATCAATTATTGGATTGTAGACTGCAACAATAACGGTTCAGATTACGCAGCGGAAGCTGTTTTCATGTCCCGTAAGCTAGGGATATCGACTTCAATCGAGGGTCCCATGGTGGCGCTAACAAATATAGTGCGCCAAAAGCGACCTTTCGCACCTGAGGGACGATTTCGGTCAATCGTTTCCTGCAAAGACTTGAGGTTCACCAATAAGTCTTCGGCAGAAAAGGAAGCCTTACCAAACATAACATGAACGATGCCTGTGCGATCGGCACGAAATTCCAGTTTACCTGCTTTGAATTCTTCGATCGCCTGGGTTAGGTCGAAGGTAACCGTACCGCCTTTCGGGGAGGGCATCAAGCCCCTGGGTCCGAGGAGGCGTCCTAACTTCGCCACTTGAGGCATCATGTCGGGTGTGGCAATCAGACGGTCAAAATCCATCATCCCATTTTGGATTTCGCCAATTAATTCTTCAGATCCGGCAATATCTGCCCCAGCATTCGTGGCTTCGGTGACTTTTTCACCTTTAGCAATCACCGCGACTCGCACCACTTGACCCGTTCCTTTGGGTAGGGATACCGTTGTCCGCAGTTGCTGATCCGTGTATTTGGGATCAATTCCCAAGCGGATATGGGCTTCGGCGGATTCGGGAAATTTTGCCGTCGCAGTTTCTTTTAAAAGGTTCAGGGCTTCTATGGGTTCGTAAGGTCGCTCTTCAACCTTGCTGTGTAGTTCCTGTAATCGACGTGATAGTTTTCTGGCCATTTATCTCTCCTGGGGTGACTAACGAAGCGTCTCGCCTCTCCCCCAAATTGGGTTAACAACGGTCTGCAATTTCGGGTTGATGTCACTTAAACCTCAACCCAGGGACTATTCTGCGATCGCAACACCCATATTCCGGGCAGTCCCTTCGACGATTTTCATGGCTGCTTCAATATCATTAGCATTGAGGTCAGGCATTTTTGTCTGGGCGATTTCTTGGAGTTGCGCCTTTGTAATCGTGCCAACCTTTTGGCGGTTGGGTTCACTTGCCCCTTTTTCAATTCCGATTGCTTTCTTAATCAGCACGGATGCGGGCGGGGTTTTGAGGATAAAGGTAAAACTACGATCCTCAAACACCGAGATTTCCACGGGGATAACCATTCCCGCTTGATCGGCGGTCTTGGCGTTGTATTCTTTACAAAACGCCATAATATTCACCCCATGTTGACCGAGAGCTGGTCCGACTGGGGGAGCAGGGTTGGCTTTCCCGGCTGGGAGCGCCAACTTAATAACTGCAACGATTTTTTTTGCCATTCTTAGCCTGTTTTTTCCACCTGATTGAATTCTAGTTCCACTGGCGTATCTCGCCCAAAAATGGAGAGTAACGCCTTAAGCTTACTGCGTTCGGGGCTAACTTCAATCACTTCGCCTTCAAAGTCTTTAAACGGACCCGATAGCACGATGATTTTGTCACCAACAGCCATGTCAACTTTAATCACTGGCTCTTGTTCTTCGGCGTGCTTGAAGATCCGTTCGACTTCTCCTGGACTCAAGGGTACCGGTTTAACGTGACCTCGCCCTCGTCCATAGCGACGTTTCTGTTCTGCCCCTACAAAATTAATCACATTGGGCGTGTTTTTGACAACCTGCCAGCTTTCATCATCCATGACCATTTCTACCAAGACGTAGCCAGGGAAGACCTTTTCTTCAGAGTGCTGGCGAGACCCATCCTTACGGATTTTTACCGTCGGTGTTTGGGGAATCTGAACTCTCAAGATGCGGTCAGCGACATCTAGGGTTTGCACTCGCTGTTCTAGATTTGTTTTTACCCGCTTCTCACAGCCGGATGCCACCTGAACCGCATACCAACGGGCAGATGGGGCTTCTTGGAGCTGTGGATCGCGATCGTATGATTCGTTTGCTGCAAAACTCATCCAAATACCTGTTGTGATGCCCACAAGAATAAGCCATCCACTAAATAAATTAGGGTGGCTGATAGAACGACCATCAATAACACGGCAGCCGATTCGCTAATCAGTTGCTGCCGAGAGGGCCATACGACTTTACTGAGTTCCTCTTTGGTTTCTTGAAGGAACGTTACAACATTAAACCCAGAGGCTTTTTGCTGAGACTCTGTTTCCGTTTTAGTTTTCTTTGCCACAATAGTTGACTTCCCCCTTCTACTGAATTATCAGAGCTGTTCAACCCAGCGTTCATAACTCATATTAACCTGCTTCACTCATCCGTGAAGTTGGCAAGATCTGGGTAGAACCGCTGATGCTCCCCCAGCCTTTTAATATTTTATAGATTCAGAACGCGCCCTGGAGGACTTGAACCCCCGACATCAGGTTTTGGAGACCTGCGTTCTACCAACTGAACTAAGAGCGCTTGGGTTGGCTGGTAGAGGTGAATTTATCCCCTTTGCTTTACTTAGTGTAACGCAATGAGGGCATGAATACCAAGCCAATATCCAAAAAAATCTAAATCCCCCGGTCAAAGCGCTGCTTAACCCGAGTCGCTTTACCCACACGCTCTCGCAAATAAAAGAGCTTCGCCCGACGCACCTTACCTCGTCGCACGATTTTAATACTGGCAATTCGGGGGGAATGGAGCAGAAAAACCCGTTCTACACCAACCCCTTGGAAGATACGCCGCACGGTAATCGTTTGGTTGATGCCACCGTTACGCATGGCAATCACGGTACCTTCGTAGGGCTGAACCCGTTCCTTGTTCCCTTCGCGAATACGGACACCGACTCTAACGGTGTCACCAACATGGACTGTCGGTAAATCTGATTTAAGCTGTTCGGCTTCTATGGAGCGAATAACCTCTTGAGCATTCATGGTTTTGTAAAAAAATCACAGCCTATAATCATAGCGCACTATCTGATCCGGCGTCTAGATTTGGGAAATGTGTAGGGGCGGGTTTGATCGCATTGGTGTCAACTTAAGCGCTAAAAGCAGGGGAAGCAAGGGGAGCAGAGGGAGCAGAGGAAGCTGACTTGACCCTTAGCTTGGCTCAAGGGAACCTGGTTTTAATTAATAATGTAAAGAATGATTAAAAAATGCTGGTTTTATCTTGACCTAGGGGAAAACTAGCAGTAAGCACAATTCATTTATGCGACTGGGAGTAGAGCTATGCGTTTCAAAAATCTTCTAGGACCCCTGTTGATCCTAGCTTTGCTGTTTATCACGCTAGGCGATCGCGTCCTACCTGCACCACTAGATGATGCTAGCCGCAACACCCGCACCAGCATCAATCAATTCTTAATTGGGCTATTTCCCGACTGGAATCCCACAAACCCAAATGAACGCACAGAAAAGGAAGTTGAGCAATTAGAACAGAGGTGGTAACCAGCTAGGGAGAGGGGAGAAATGGAACAGAGTAAGCTCTCAACTTAGTCCTCATCCAGGGATAAGTGTTAAGCGGGATACACTCTTGTATTATTCCCGTTATGGGGAGGGCTGAATGCCTTAGATTAGAAGGGTTTTACCATTTGAGCTTTGGGTATAATTTTCTAGAAGTTGGTGATTGCACTTAAAATTTTGGTGTTGATGATTGTCATTGTGTTGTTGACCGTATTGGTCAGAAACCCAGTGAATAGTATGATGACGAATATGCCGTTGTAATTGATGCGAGTAGCCAGTAAATCTATTCATAACCTGTCCCTAGTCAATCTCCATATATCTTACTTTCTGTATCGGGATTAAAAGGTTAATATTAGGGAAAATTTTTGTAAAAATGGAGTTAATTACTATCAACTCCAGAGTTTAATATCTTAATTTAACCAAAGCTTAAGCTTTAGATGCGATACTCCAAGAGTCTACCCAAGACGTGAATCCACCGAATGACTCTTGACAAATGAGGAATGAAAAATGACAAATGAAAAGCATTTGTACAGGTTAGGTTTAGCCCTCACCGCGTTAACGGTTTTAGAGCTATCAACCTCCAATTCCGCTGAAGCAGCTACCTTTACGGTAGGGGGCTTCTCCTGGAATCAAGCAAATTCAGTTTCGACGGCTGAGATTGTTCAAGGTTCTATGGAGGAGGCGGCGTTTATCACTCCTTTTGGTCAAGGTTTGACAAAATTTGATCCCAGTCAAAGTGTTGGTCAATTACTGGGATATAATCCTAATCCCGCCTACTCGTCCATAGTCCCTTTTCCGGATAGTAATGGTAGTCTTATTGTCCCCAATCAGGATCGTGCAACAATTAAACTAACTTGGGACAATCTGTTATTACCCAATTTGGCTGGGGATGATTTCGTCATCTATGAGTCAGGCAATTCAGGCGCACCAGAAGGATTTAGCGTGTCGGTACTTAAATATGGTGAAAGCGAATTCCGGACAAGACGTTATGAGTTTGCGGATAGCTTTGATCCCAATCACTTGGTTTTCGGCACAGCGTTCAATCTTGATGACTTTGGCTTAGAATCAGGGGATTTAATTAGCGCGATCTCCATTGGCAATCTTTTTAACTCAGAAGCCGTAACTGGTGTGGATTTGGTGGATGATCCAAGCGGCGAGGGGAATCTTTTGTCTCCGGGAGATAGCGGAGGATACGATATCCTAACGAGTCCTTTAGGCTCTGAATACGCGACTGATAAACTTGACGCTGATATAGTCTATGCTGTTGGATTGCACAACGTTGTACCAGTTCCTGAACCTCTCACAATCCTTGGTTCAGCAACAGCCCTAGGCATTGGAGGTCTGCTTAAGCGAGAGCATTCTAGAAAGCAAAAGAAAAGCGAGTAATCGTTACGATAGAAACAGTTAAACTGACGGGGAATTCAGAACAGGGGACTGGATGCCTCAACACCTAAAGAATAGCCCCTTCTGGGATGCGCGATCGCTCTCCTTTTCGTATACAATAACCCTGACTTTTGTCAAGTACAATTTATACTAAATTAGATGAGCTTACCCTGGTTTGGAACGATTAACTGATGATGAAATTCTCGTAAAAGCTCTTGGGCGTTGGACAATTCTTTTAACTGTTGATTTAGATTTTGGTTATTTGTTGGCAGTGAGTGAGGAAACATTACCCAGCGTAATTTTATTTAGACTGGGTAATAAACGTTATGAGATAATCAATGATCGCTTAACGGAAGTATTAACAAAGGACAAATGACCAATGACAAATGACCAATAACTACTTCTTCAACCAGCTAAACATTGCCCGTAAATCTTTACCCACTTCCTCTACAGGATGTTCAGCTTCCTGACGTCGCATGGCTGTAAATCCGGGTTTGCCTGACTGATTTTCTAACACAAACTCACGAGCAAATTGACCCGACTGAATTTCTTGCAGGATTTTCCGCATCTCGGCGCGGGTTTGGTCATTAACGATGCGAGATCCACGGGTATAATCGCCATATTCAGCAGTATTAGAGATACTATCGCGCATATTAGCGAGTCCGCCTTCCACAATCAAATCCACAATCAACTTGACTTCGTGGAGACACTCAAAATACGCCAACTCTGGCTGATAACCCGCTGCGACTAAGGTTTCAAATCCGGCTTTAATTAAAGCACTCAACCCCCCACATAACACGGCTTGTTCACCAAATAAATCGGTTTCCGTTTCTTCCCGGAAGCTGGTTTCTAAAATACCCGCACGAGTCCCACCAATTCCTTTAGCATACGCCATAGCGCGATCGCGAGCTTGACCTGTGGCATCCTGATACACGGCAAAGAGGCAAGGAACACCTTCTCCTTGTTCGTAAGTCCGTCGCACTAAATGCCCTGGTCCTTTGGGTGCCACCATGATTACATCTACATCAGGTGGGGGAACGACTTGACCAAAGTGAATATTAAACCCATGGGCAAAGGCAAGGATATTCCCTTCTTTCAGATGCGGGGCAATTTCTTCGGTGTATACCGTTTTCTGCACCTCATCCGGTAGCAAAATCATAATCACATCCGCCGCTTTCGCCGCGTCAGCAACCGAATGAACCGTTAATCCGGCTGACTCCGCTTTCGCCACCGACTTGCTGCCCGGATACAGACCCACAATCACCTTAATGCCACTCTCTTTGAGATTCAGGGCGTGGGCGTGACCTTGAGACCCATAACCGATAATTGCAATTGTTTTATCAGTGAGTAGGTCTAAGTTAGCATCTGCATCGTAATACATCCGGGTCATAGAAGCATCTCCCTTGCTACAAGCATTTTCGTTTGACTGCGGACTATTGATTTTACATCAAAACCCTTGCCCATTGTTATGGATTTTGTCTGGGTTAGGGCAGATACGGTCGCACTTGCTTCCTGGAGTTCCCTTTACGTTTAAATCATTCAGTTATGTTCACGCACTAATAAAATGGGCGTTGCCTGAGACTCTTTTAATAATTCATCTAAACAATTTCTGGCAATAATTCGTTTTAAAAATAACCGTACAGCCGCTATAGATAAATCCGTTTTTAGCCAAATTCTCGCTGCGCTGACAAATTTTCTTTTTTTTAGGGCAGCAAATACCCAATGAATTTTTATAGATGACTTAATCTCTGACAGTTCTGGTAAAGTATAACGATATTTTGGACTGATACATAAATAAATCTTTTCTTTGATAATTAAGTTGATTTCCAGACGTTGATCAAAAGTAAATTTGCTGTTAAATGAACCTTGCCAAATAGTGCGGTAAGCCAGACATTTATTTATAAAAATAGCATCACCAAACTGGGTAATTTTAATCCAGGAATCAATATCATCATAATTCGTATCAAATTGGGTATCCCATCCTCCTGACTTCAGGAAAGCTGAACGAGAAAAGGCTACTTGTACAGGCGTACCAAATGGCAAGAGTTCCAACAGCATAGCGTAATGAATCTCGGCTTGGGGAATATATACAAGTGTTCCCTTGCCAACCTGCCGACTTCTGCTGATTTCTGTCTTATTCTCATTGACCTGAATGGCTCGACAGGAGCAAATGACAGCCTCTGGACGTCCGGCGATCGCCTTCCCCATTTCTTCAATACAATTCGGGGCAAGGTAGTCGTCATCATCCACCAGTTTTACCCAGTCTCCTGTCGCCAATGCTACACCCTGATTAACCGTTCCTGAGTGACCCAAATTCGTCGAATTTCGGTGATAAATTAAACGGGTGTTACCCATGTCCAAGAGTTCTTTCCGTCGCTGTTGGACATAAATCTCTGTACCATCAGACGATCCATCATCCACCACAATTACTTCGCACGGTATCGTTTGAGCTAACGCGCTGTCCATTGCTCGCTTGAGCAAAGTGAGGCGATTATGAGTCGTGATGACGATGCTAAATTTCATACCCTTCTCCACCAAAATTATTTTGCCTCGATTAGCTGTCCAGCATTTAGATCAGGATGTCTAAATTCCTCAACGGGAACAGGGAATGGGGAATAGGGAACAGAAATATCCAATTTAAATGTACATCGGCTGATCTAAGAATCGGTATCGTCCAGATTTTGTTTTAACCTGTTTTGGGTTTGGTTAAATTTTGGACAATAAGATTAGCTATGGACATTCATAATTTTAAGCGATTGAACCCTAGTGCAACGCGACGGAAATATTTGAGCAGCTTTGTAGGTGTGGAGGATCTGGGGGAGCCATGTAGAGACGTGCCATGGCGCGTCTGTGTGTAGGGGCGGGTTTAGGGATTAATATTGATTGTTATCCCTAGCTGGGTTGCAAAACCCGCCCCGATGAAATGACCAATGACCAATGACCAATGACCAATAAATAATCTTAAAAGACTGTCGAAGTCCAGCTTCCGTGCAATCCATAAGGAATATGGTGCGACAAATGCAGTCGGGCGATCGCGCCTTGGCTGAAATCTCGACTGTCTAAAATCACCACATCAGAGCGATGATGACTCGAATCATACACCAACGTCAACACCCAACCCTGATCTTCTCGCTTCGCTTCAGGATGGGGAACAAAAATCGGTTCGCTGACAAAGCCATGGGGGGCTGCACTCCAAATTTGTTCCTCTCCTGTCGTAACATCAAACTTAGCAATGGCTTGAAGTGGAGCATTTCCGGTGGGATGATGAGTCACTCCCATGTACACATAACGGTAAGGGCGTCCAACGTGATCGGGATGAACACAGGGAAACTCACAGGAACGTTCTAATAGTCGCTGTCGTTGTACCGTAGAATCCGCTAAATTCAGTGTAAACCGAAACAGTTGTCCCGGCGCGATCGCATCAAAATCCACATCCCGATAATCTATCTCCGGTTCCACTTGAGTTAACGACTCATAGCAAATCGAATCCACACAAATTTGCTCTCCTTGCTCAAAAGCATTCGCATGGTGAAAAATAAACCCAGCCTCAGATTCCAGAACTTGCATCGGTTCATTACCATGACGCGGAATCACTAAAATCCGAGTCGGTGCATTGGGTTTAAAGTTTACACATTGACCCGCCCCTTTTAATCCCAGGAGGAAGGGAACGGGATTATAGGTGACAGGATTTTGGAAAAAGATGCAGTAATTCGACGTAATCGCAAAGTCATGGATGAAAGCAAAACCCGGAACCGTGTGACTTTTACGCCGTTTCAATTTCCCGGCTGCATCCAGTTCATAAATGGTGATTTTAGTAGAAAAACCCGGTTTAATCGCAAAATTCACCAAACAAGGCGCACCGCCATCTTGATTACAGCTTGGGTCAATCCAAGGATGAGCGCCAAACGCTTCGCCTTCTGCCAAAATACCATCTAGAGTGTCTTTCCCTAGGGTTTCTAAGGTTTGGGGATCTAACCGATAGGGTTCCGCCGCTTCCCAAAGAGCCAATAATTTCCCGCCCCAGTAAATCACATTCGTGTTAGCGATATTTTTGATATCAATATCAAACGCATTCGCCAGCCAGCCTCCGGGCTTCTGCGTACCAAAAACACCGCGATACAGCATTTTTCCGGCGTCTTGTTCTTTGAGAAAGCCTTCAGTACGGACAAAGCGATTGCGGAAATAAGCACGACCTTGATCAAAGGCGATCGCACAGATCATACCATCGCCATCAAAGGGGTGATGCAGGGGTTGACCATGGACATCCAGTAAACCCGGACCATTGCGAAACAATGTGCCATTCAGCGCTGGCGGAATTTCCCCTTCAATGTCCTCAATCCAGTAATCATATTCATTGGGCTGGGATTGATATCCCTGTTTCCATCCTTCGCGGTCATAAGACAGTGAAGACTTTGATTTTAAAACTTGTTCTGTTGCAATCATTGTTTATTCCCTCTTTATTTAATCGTGTTTGTAGTAAGCGCTTTAGCGCCTCTAACCAGAAGACTAAAGTCCTCACTACTGACAAATGACGAATGACGAATGACGAATGACGAATGACGAATGACAAATTACGACTCTTCCACAGGCTTTTGACCCATGCGAGTCCGGATAAACTCTGGCACAACATCGGGTAGGAATGGCTGTTCGGAGAGAGAACCCGACGTATGATGTTCAAATACTTCTGCTGGCGGTAATGATTTAGACTCTGTTTCGCCTTTAATTTCAGTTTGTGGATCAGCCGTCGGTAACCACCCTAAGAAGGGTAAGGGTAATAAGCTAGAGAGGTTGGTAATCGTCAGTAATAACCACAGGCGATCAAAGTTATGTTCTGTCACCCCTAGCCAATGGGTTAATAACGCCCCCAATTCATGAGATAACAATCCCGATAAATTCCATATTGACATCAGCAAGGCAAACAAAGTGGCTTCAACTCCCGACGGGCAGAGTCTGGCTGAAAGGACAAGTACGGGCATAAACGTAATCTGTCCAATCACCGTCAGAATCAGACTGTCGCCTAAACTAAACCAGTGATCATCAATGCCTAACGCCCGATTCGCATGGGTAACCAGGATGAGAGTTGTCATCCCCAACACAGCCGACAGGACAGTTGTCCATCCCATAATCGTGCGGAAAGGGATGCCCTTTAAAAAGCGTTGAAAGACCCAAACCCCCACCAAAGACGCCAAACTGGTGACTAAACGCACTCGCCCTAAAAATTCTGGTTCAAATCCGAGTTCATTGGTGGAGAAGAAGAAAAAGGCTGAATCGGCGGTGGGTGTGGCTTGCCAGAGAAAAATAAACGCCGTGGGTAGCCAGATGGCTTTTTGAGTCACCGCATGACGCAATTGCTTGATTTGGTTGGTGACGGTGGCGGTGTTTATCCCCGAACTAACGGATTCTTCAGCAATTAACCACGCCACACCAGAGACGAGTAGAGGGAAAGTAGCGGTAATGCCAAAAACAGTTTGGGTGTTGAACGCCTCCAGCAGCCAACCACTCAGATACGCGGTAATCACTCCCCCGACAGCAGAGGTTCCCCACGTCAGGGATTGCAGGGAACCGGAATCGCTTAATGATTCCCGTCTTGCCCGTTCTACCACCAACGAGTCTACGATGACATCACTAATCGCCACGGAGAGGGAACTTAGGAGAATGGCAAGGGTTGCCGCCCAAGCTGTATCAACTACCGTTGCCAAACTTAACCACGCGGTTGTTCCCATCAAACCTGACAGCACCAGATAAGGGCGGCGACGATAGCCAAATAAGGGGAGTCCGTCGGAAAGAAAGCCAAATAGGGGTTTAATCACCCAAGGTAACGCCGCAATCCCAATTAGCGCCGAGACTTGGGCGGGACTTAAACCGAGTTCGTCTTTAAGGAAGAAGCTAATCGCTAAACGGGCTAGCCCCAGGATACCCTGGACAAAATAGACGATGAGGATGGCAATCAACTCCGGTGTGGGTTCATTGCCAAAAAAGACTTTATCTTTAACGGCTTGTTTAACGCGATCGAAGCCAGAGGCGGACACAATCATGAACTTTTTTTAAGTTTTATCTCTTTTTATATCTTACACACTGTCTCTGGGTTGCCTCATCTGTGCTAGTGCAAGAAGGCAGGAGGCAGGAGGCAGGAGGCAGGAGGCAGACGGTAAGAACGCTTGTACAGTAAGATGAAAGCACCTTTTTCAACTGGATAGTTATTTCCGCCACGCTGCACTAGCGTCTATCGCCGAATCTGTTGGGTTTCCTTGGTCAACCCAACCTACTGGATTGACACAGCTAAAATGATGGATTACGTGTGACCATTGAATCGGGCGCACATCAATGAAAGCCATTACAGACATTGGCATTAAGGTTTAAATGTCAAACAGCTTAGTGCTTGTCGAGTCGAGGATTCTACGTTGTCGCCTAAGCCAAACTTGAGAAACTGGAGGATGTTCTGTGCAAATTACCATCCATTTACCCGATGAAATTGTCAACACAATCCAGGAGAAGTGGAATAAAGTTCCTGGAAAAGTCGTGGAGTGTTTAGCCATTGAAGCTTACCGTCAGGGAGTAATTACTTCGGCGCAAGTGGGAAGAATACTCAACCTTCCTTCGCGTTATGAGGTGGATAGTTTTCTCAAACAAGCAGGAGCCTATTTACATTATGATGAAGCTGATTTTGAGCAGGATTTATTAAGGATGGAAAAACTAATGACTCAGGAGACACCAGAAAGTTAATGGCAGTTGTCTCAGATATTTCACTGTTATTCTATTTGGTGTTGATTGACTTAATTGGAATGTCACCGACTTAAGTCTGGTGGGCAATGCCCACCCTACAACTTCACCGTTATGCTAGGTATAATTGATGTTTTAAAACACAGATTACTGTACTCCATGAGTTATCTGCACCTTAAATCCTTACAAATGACGAATGACGAATGACGAATGACAATCACCACCGTTAACTTTAATTGTGTCCATCTACTTATTGCCTTTTTGCCCCATTGCTGTGTTAACGACTCAAATGGAAACACGATCAGCAATGAGGTTATCATGATTGACAAGACAACTGGCGATCGCATAAACGAGTTGGACGTGGGCAATGGAGCAGGAATTTTACGAGCGCGGGCGCGAGAAGGCGCAACAGGGCGATTTAGAGGGAGCGATTCAGGAGTTTGAGCAAGCGTTGCAGATTAATCCAGAATTTGCCGAGGCTTACTACAGACGGGGATTGGCTCGTTTTGATTTAGGGGATTGTCAAAGTGCGATCGCGGATTATTCCCAGGCGCTACAGGTGAATCCTGAACATCTGGATAGTTATTTGGGGCGCAGTTTGGCTCACTTGGCGCAGGGAGAGGCTCAGAGTTCCCTAGAAGATGCTCAACAGGTTCTCCAGATTGATGGGAATCAGGGGGCGGCGTATAAACTACAAGGGACAGCCTACCGTCGGTTGGGGAAGACGAAAGAGGCGATCGCATCCTTTAAACAAGCGGCTAAACTGTATCTAGACCAGAAAGATAAAGACAATTGCCAGAGTTGCCTAGAGAGTATCAAGCAAATTCAGGCAGCGCAAATCCAGGCGGCGAGTGCGGCTGAGACGCAAAAGTATTTGACTCAAGTTATCAACAAGCTACAACGGGGAAAGCATCGGGAAGCCTTAGAGGATTGCCAATGGCTGCTGCACGTTGCGCCCAATGATGCTAGAGCCTATTGTTATCGGGGAATTATTCGTAGCAAATTGGGGAATTTAAAAGGAGCGATGGAAGACCTCGGTCGAGCCATGCAGCTTGATCCCAATGATATCCAAGTTCGTCACTATCGGGGGCGGGTTCGCATTGAACTGGGCGACTATCGGGGGGCGATCGCGGATTTTACCCAGTTACTTGAAATACAACCTGACAATTCCCAATATTATGTCTGTCGGGGTCAAGCTTACTCAAAACTGGGCGATTATCGCCAAGGAATTGAGGACTATTCACGAGGGTTAACAATTCAGCCGAATGATCCGCAAATCTATTATCATCGGGCGGCGGCGCGTGCTGATTTTCAGGATTATCAAGGCGCGGCGGATGATTATCAACAAGCGGCGAATCTGTATTTTGAGAAACAGGATTGGCAGAAGTATCATCAGGCATTAAATCAGCAGAAGCAGCAAGTGGCAAAAGCTGAAGCCGAACTCAAAAAACGCTCGGCTCAACTGAATCGGAAAGACATTTTTATCAATCAAGAACGACAAATTCGGTCGAATGCGCGAGTGGATCGAGAGTTACAACAACGACTCCTGCGGATGGTAGGGGGATACTGGGATGTTGCGGCGCGTTTGATTGAGTTAGCCAAGAAGAAATATCCGGGGATGCCAGAGAATTGGTACTTGCAAAAAGTGATCGATGATTTAGAGCGCGATCGCTAAGTTAAATATTTCAAAGATTATCATGTCTACTGATAAGTAGGGCTTGCTGCACAACCCTCTAACCCTTATCTATCAAATATTATGCTTAAGAGTCAGTAGTCAGCGCTCGACCCGCTTGAGGCACTAAAGTGCCTACTACAAACCAGAAAAGTGGCATAATGCGGAAAGGGCTTTGCTGCCACAGTCAGTTGGACAAAATTAGGCATCTTCGGGTTTGAGTAATATCTGTATAGCTGTCCTGCGGCTTCTGAGACGCTAAAACATCTATCCCTATGATTTTTCGCATTCCTCGAACGGTTAGTACGGCGTTACCCGATTTGGCACATCTGCGAGTCGTGGGAGTTTCAACCATTGCTGTGATCATTACCCTTCTGGGCGTGCGACACTTGGGTGGACTAGAACCGCTAGAACTGGCGGCGTATGATCAGTTTGTCCGCCTGCGACCTCTGGAAACGGAACCTGATCCTCGGATCTTGGTTGTCGCGATTACAGAACAAGACCTAGAAAATCAAAACCAGTGGCCCATCTCGGATCAGGTTTTAGCACAGGTATTACGCCGACTGCAAGCTGCTGAACCCGCTGTTATTGGTCTAGATTTGTATCGCAATCTTCCTGTAGAACCGGGTCATCAGCAGTTAGTGGAACAACTGCAACAACCGAATTTAATTGCAATTCAGAATATTGATATCCGCGCCGGAACGCCACCGCCGCCAGACGTATCACCGGAACGCATCGGTTTTAATGATATACTCCTTGACCCAGACGATGTGGTTCGTCGAAACTACTTGTTTGCTGAAAATGAAAGTGATGTCCTTTACTCATTTTCCCTGCTTCTGGCACTTGCCTATTTAGAACCCCGTGGGATTGAACTGGAACCTAGTCCCGATAATCCAGATATTCCTCAGCTTGGTGAGGCGGTGTTGTCACCTATAACGGAAGATGCGGGGGGATATCAAAACGCAGATGTTGGCGGGTTCCAAATCTTACTCAATTATCGTTCCCCTTATCAGGTGGCGCGACAAGTATCCTTAACCGATGTTTTAGCCGGAAAGGTTGATCCGAGTTGGGTGGAGGACAAGATTGTGATTATTGGTTCCACTGCACCCAGTCTCAAAGACTTATTTACCACACCCTTTAGTCCCGCCCTGGAAAAAAATGCGAAAATACCTGGGGTTTTAATGCAGGCTCAAATGGTCAGCCAATTCCTGGATGCGGCGACGGGTGAGCGTCCTTTATTCTGGTTTTGGTCAGAACAGGCGGAAATCCTGTGGATTATTGGTTGGATTGCGATCGGGGGGATATTGGGGCGGGTGACGTATCATCCCCTGGCGTTAATTATTGGAGTAACGGGTAGTTTGGGGGTGTTATCCAGTGTTTGTTTTTACCTATTGACTCAAGGTGGCTGGGTTCCGTTTGCAGCGCCAGCATTCGGATTTGGGTTAACGGTAGCAATTTTTGTCACTCATCGGTCTTACGAAGCCCATCAACAGCAGCGCATTGTAATGAAGCTGTTGGGACAGAATACCTCGCCTGAAGTCGCTCAGGCTCTTTGGCAAGGTCGCGATCGCTTGCTAAAATCTGGCAAGTTACCGGGGATTCGCCTCACCGCGACGATGTTTTTTGCCGATATCAAAGATTTCAGTACGATATCGGAAAAGATGACCCCAGAGGCGTTGTTGGAATGGTTAAATGAAATTCTGGGAGTGGTGACTCGTGAAGTCCTCCAGCGCCAGGGGATTGTGAATAAGTTTACCGGGGATGGGGTGATGGTGGCGTTTGGTGTCCCCATGTCTCGCCTGCACAGAACTGAAGTGGCTGAAGATGCGAAAGCGGCGGTAGACTGTGCGTTAGCAATTAGCGATCGCCTGGAGTCGATGAACCGAGATTGGCGACGCCGAGGTTTACCGGTGATTCAAATGCGGATTGGCATTTTTACCGGTCCTGTTGTGGTGGGCAGTTTAGGGGGCAAAGACCGTTTAGAATATGGCGTAATTGGCGATAGTGTTAATATTGCCTCCCGGCTAGAGAGTTGTGAGAAACAGCGTCAACCGACTCCCTGTCGGATTCTCATTGGTCAACAAACGCTAGATCAACTGCAAGGGGAATTTGAGGTTGAATCTTGGGGACCTTTAGCCTTGAAAGGAAAACAGCAAACGGTGAATGTTTATCGCGTTTTGGCACGAACCACGGTATCACAGTAGAATGGCACTGAAATAAGCATTTTGACATCGCCGAAACCCTTAATATACCGTAGGGTGGGTTTCGACTTCGCTCAACCCACCAGCCTTAAGTTATAGAGTAGGAGTGCAGAGTATATAGTGTTTTTATTTGGGTCGTGAACACAGGAACCTGGTAAAAAGGCAATGGGCAATGGGCAATAGGCAATAGGGGAAAGAGATACAGGGTTTTTAAGTAATCTAAGAAAATACATTCTAGGTTTACAACTCATTTACAAATGCTATATAAGTTAACGTATCTCTCTTTTCTCAGATGGGTGAAATCTTAGACAACTACAAATCATAAGATTTTAAGTAGACGACTGGCTGAGACGCTGAAACATCGACCATCACTTCACTAGCCCAGTCTGAGGTATTCAGAAATCCACCAATAACGTCTTTTGCCTCATCTGGATTCCACCAAGAAACATCCCTCAACTCTTGTGAACTAAAGGGACGAAATCCTTCTTTTAAGGGTTCAGTATACCCAGCACTGGTCAAAAAACTATCCAAATCACTTTGATCGAGAGTAAACCGCAGGACAATCAACGAGTCAATACCGGACTCAGTATGCACTTCAATCTCCTTACTGCTTGGAGGTAACTGAATCCGAGCGAGTTGTTCAATTTGCTGTCGATTCAAATTTTTCTCCTGACGTTGTGGAGCCTGACCACAACTAAACATGAGCAGACTCATTAATATCAAGCTGACAACGGGTGTGGCTAATCTCATCGGTGCGGGTTAAGTTACATCTGGGTGAGGAAATAAACGATAAACTGTTCGGTATTTAAACCTTAATGTCAATAATGACGTACTCCTTGTAGTGGGAGCATCTTGCTCGCTACTAATACCCAATTTAAATGCATGACAGCTTAATCGATGCTCACTCATTTTCGATTTCTGATTCGATTGATTTAAGTCGAGCTTGTATGATCATTATTCTCTCTTCCATAGCTGCAATTTTCTGATTCAATTCTGAATCATCACCTCTCAAGTCTAAAATAACATATATACCTACACAAGCTAAGACTAAAAAACTCAACCCCGATAAGTGGTTATTTATCGAAAAAATGTACAAAATTACCAAAACTATAAAAATTAAGTTCTTCATGGTTTTTACTCTGAACCTTATTTGGATTTTTAACTAAAGTTTTAATAAACTTAGTCATGAACTCAATAGTCGCGAAGCTTGTCGATTTCTTTTTCAAGTGATGTAAGTCTAGTCTGTATTATTCCTATCCTCTCTTTGATAGCTACAACTTTCTGAGTAAATTCTGAATCATCACCTCTCAAGTCTAAAACCATATATATATGCAGACAAACTAAAATTAGAAAATTTAGCCACTCTAATTGGTCGCTTATCGATACAGAAATATAAAAAATTACTAATATTAGCCAAATTATATTTTCACTATTTATTTTTATTTTCTAGAAAATTGTTTACTGATTTTAATTTAAAAATTTTCCGTTTTTACTCATTGTGATTATTATCTGATCTAGCTTTAATTATTTTTTCTAAAACTTCCAGCTTGGTTTCTATTTGCTTGATGTCAGTTTCTTTTTTTGTCAATGTTTTTCTTAAACTTCTTATTTTAGATGTTAGGGTAAATATCGTAAAAATATACAATCCAAATATTATAATCAGCTTGACTGAATCTGCCATTTCAAATCCCCCTATAACCCAACACATCCTATTAATAAGTCTACAGGTCTTCTTGAATCCTACTTATCTCATCATGGAAGTAGAAAATTTTATCTAAATATGCTTCTACAGTTTTTAGTTTTAATTGCTTGGAATTGAGCTTATTTTTTATGCAATAATAGTAAGCTATTAGTTCTCCTGCTAGTAATCCTAATGCAAGGTAGCAATCCAAACTTAACAATCCATTTTCTCCACAAACACGAGCAGCGGAAAAAAGCAAAAAAGTCATTAAGTGTCCATGTATTTTAAAACATTCTCCGATTAGTTCAGGCAAGTTTCCATCTAGAGCATTGAACTGACTTTCTAAATACTCTTCTGAAATCAGTTTCCTTACTTGAGCAATTACTGTGTTTATTCTCTCGGCTTGCTCTTTAGAAATCCTCCTTTTACTTTCTTTGGCTTTCTCGGTTCCGTGAGCGCTAGAGGAATCATCTTGCTGCTGGACTATCTGTCCGAATTCTGTTGCCCCCTGGATTTGTTTTGGTGCTTCTTGTTCCAGTAGTTGCGGCTGTTCCACTGTCCCCGCTTCCGGCGGCTTCTGTAGTTCTTCTGCTTCAGAATTTTCCTTTCGCTGGATACTTTGTTGTGAAGTGAATTTTTTTGCCTGAAGTTGATTCAATTTCAATCGGTTCAATACAGGATTGGCGGCGGGTATTGCTGGCTTTTGCCGCCAGTTTCCCAGCTTTTCCGAAGCTTCCTTCCTCTGAATTGGTGGCGGTGGAGGTGGTGAAATAGGCGCATTGACTGGTATTTCGAGTCCATTGTAACCAAAACGAGATTTCCCTTCGAGTTGTGCTTCAGCAGAACGGGCATCCTGTGGTTCTTGCTGTGCCATAGCAGGTGAACCCAACGGACGTGTCTGCAACAGCTTGGTTTGAGGTAGCTCTGCACGTCTGGCTTGGATACCGTTACCGAACCCACGGGTTTTTAGTGGATTGGCAGGAGGAGTAAAAGTAGACTTCAAAGACGCTTTTTTAGAAATGTGCCGCCTGGGACTCATAACCTAACTCTGTTACTTTTTAACGTCGGATACTGAAAATACTTTAATGTTAGATCGGAATTAAATTAAATGCCATCAATTATACACCTAGCTGATTCTAAATTCCGGTTGACTATCGCCGTTACAATTCAGTCCGCGTAGGCGGACTTTGCTTATGTAGCAGCGATTTCAATCGCCCTAACCAAGTCACGGCAGGTTTAGTTACATCTGGGTCAAGTAAGAAACAATAATTTTGAAACCCGCCCCGAAAAACCCGATCTCCTGAACCAAGCAAAGAGTCAAACCTTTTCCCGAAAACCACCTTGCCATCGTGTTAAAGGAACACAATCAATATTGAGTTGGTCTAAGGTTCGCGCTACAACAAAATCCACTAAATCTTCAATGGTTTGAGGATTGTGATACCAGGCGGGAATGGCTGGCACAATCTTGACTCCAGCTTCGGCTAGAGTGGTGAGGTTACGCAGGTGAATTAAGCTAAATGGTGTTTCACGGGGTACAATTATCAGTTGACGCCCTTCTTTTAACTGCACATCGGCTGACCGTTCTAATAAATCTGAACTCAAACCATTGGCAATTTTTGCCACCGTACTCATACTACAGGGAATAATCACCATTCCCAATGTCCGGAACGAACCACTGGCAATGGTTGCACCCACATCCCCCCAGCGATGACAAATCAGCTTGCCTTTTTTGGGTACACCTGCTTGCTGACGCCAGAATTGTGTCTGTTGTTCGGGTTCTGGAGGCATACGGGTGTTTTGTTCCGCTTGCCAAACCATATAGGCTGATTTTGATGCCACCAGTTCGATGGTATAGTCGGCTTCTAAGAGAAACTTCACGGCACGTACTGCATAGATTAAGCCAGAGGCACCAGTAATACCGAGGATTAAGGGGAACGTTTGGGGATTGGTTGAAGACACGCGATGTTAACGGAAGATAGTTGTCAGTCTTTACCAGTGTAGAGGTGTGACAGGCTAAGTTTCTACATAAAGTAGAATCATTTTGTCGCCAATGTTCCGATTTTGAATTTTAGTCTAAGCCCTGAACTAAAGCTAAAACCTGTTTTAACGGGTTCAAATACTCAGTAAGCTTTAGCTTACTTTAGCTTTCAGCCGGAAATTTATTTCCAGGCATCCAAATTGGCGACTTAGATGTCAACTTAAGCTAGAACCCCTCACCCCCAGCCCCTCTCCCACCAGGGGAGAGGGGAGCAAGAAATACAAGAAAGAAAGTGTGTTCTTTTCCCTGATACTAGAAGCGGTTTTATGTGATGGTTCCCCTTCTCCCATGAAACAAAAGCGAAGCATCCTCTGTCCTCCCCTCTCTTGTAGGGGGGAACGAGGGGGGTGGGAGAAGGGGTTAGGGGATGAGGGTGAAAAGCTCCCTCTGTATTGGGTTTCATCTTAAGTTGTCACCAATGCACATCAGTGCGTCCCTACGGTTTCTGGGCGTAAGGTTAATTGATAAAAGTCGGTATGTCACGCCACTACAATTAGGTAAAAAATTGATTCAACAAATGACAAATGACTAATGACTAATGACAATCTACTGATTTAACACCCAGCGCCGGAATAGTTCAACGATAATCTGCCAAGACTCACCCTTTTGCTGAATCACATCATGGCGTTTTAATGTCTCCAACGCTTCCTCTAATTGTTTCTCCTCTAGAAGCGCAAGTCCTAATTCTCTGAATAATTCTGCTAAATTTATCCTTAATTGTTCAATGATTAACCCATCCGGGTGAGGCGCTAACACCTTAAGGATTGCCTGTTGACCTGTAACCCCTCGCGCCGCTTGACCCCAAACCCCATCAAAATAATACCGTCCCCGTTTATAAAATTCGGGGTCATTAATCACCGCTTCCACATCCTCTACCGTAAAAACTGGGTCACGCGAATGTCCCTGTTCAAACACAAAATCATTGTATCGGCGCACCAGTTGGAATCCCACCAGTTGAACTAAATAGGGTTGACCTGCGGTTAGACGATAGATTGAGTCAAGGGCGTCTGGAGTGTAATCCAGAGGAAAATCAACAGCCTCATTATCCGATATATCTGAAACAGTCGAAGCTGGATTTTCCAGGCTGGGATTGGCTAAAATCTGGCGCGTTGCAGCAGGTTCTAAGAAACCGACGTGAATCGGAAGAACGCTAGCAAAGAAAGGTTGGAAATAATCGGCGGTCATTTCTTCTAAGGTGTGCAACCCAGCAAAAGCAAACGCGACTTTATAATTATTTTGTAATAAGCCTTTTAGATATGAAATAAAGTCATTGGGAATTTTTTCAGATTCGATGAGTTCCTCGATTTTCTCGAATTCATCTAGAGCAATAATTAAACCCTGTAGAGACATTGCTGGTAATATTTCTACAACCTGCTTGAAATACCGTCTAAAAGTAGGATAAGGAAGATTCAGCAAGTCATTATCATCTGGAGGGGGACAGCCGAAGGAATCGGAAATTGCATCACTTATCGCCATTAATACTTCTCCGACACCTTGGGGACTATTTCCTAAAAGCAGTAGATTAATATAAAGCACTTTTACCCGTGAACCGGAACAGTTTGCCACATTTAAAAGAATCGAAGTTTTCCCCATGCGGCGATGACCATAGAAAACTACAGACTGGAGTTGTTGACTCATAACCCATAGTTCTTCTAATTGTCTAAGGATATCGTCTCGTCCGACAAAGCGATTTCCTTCAACGGGGTCTCCTACCACATAAGGATTAGTGACAGGTTTGGTGATGGAAATCTTGCCAATTTCCGTCGCAATTTGTAATAATGCGTCTTGCCAAGTCTGGGCAATATCTTTGATTAATTCTCGTTCAGCTTCGGGTAAGGTTTCGATACGATTAAGGATAGTTTCCAGTTCTCCTAAGGCGCGATTCAGGGCAAAGGCACGGGTGGAACGAGAGACGCTACGCTGAACTACTCGCACATCTTCCACGACTCGATAGAGAGATTTTATTGTGTTCCAGGTTATGGGACGCAGTAGGGGTTCGTTTGGGGAAGTGAGTAGTTCTAATGTGGCGATTGTGTCAGGTTCTTTGGTTTTTTTGAATGTGGTGAGAGTTTGGGCGAGGGTGAAGAGTTCCTCACCATAGAGAAGAGAACGAACAACAGCAAATGCTTCGGTTGCTTTTGCAGGTTCTTTTTCATGGAGATGCCAAAAACCAGCAGCCGTAGCACGGGCAGGAGTGTCTAAGCGAGTATCTGTAGTAAAGTTAGCTTGAAGCTGTTGCCGCCAATGATAAGGAAATAAGAAAAAATTTTCTACGGCGTTTGACTTAAACACCGCATTCAGTGAAACTGAACAAAACCGTAGTAGCTGCCAATCAAAAGGGGTTTCAGCCAGCCGAGAGATACGCCAAATCAGTTGTTCTGATGGGGTTTTATCCAGTACCAGATTAACACTTTGCACAACAGGAATAAACTGTAGAGTATATGCCAATAATTGATTGATATTGTGTAAACCCTTTTGCCAATCCTGTTGCAGCCAATTCTGTAAACGAAACCTTAGATAAGGTAGAGGAAGTAAGGTAATGCGGGGGAATAACAAACTTCCATTCTGAAGGTATCGCAGGTTTAACAGTGAACTAATCAACCAGTTTTCTGGACGCAGAATTGTCACGCCTCCCGCCACGCCTCCCGCCACGCCTCCTGCCATACCTCCCGTTATGCCAAACCAGATGCCTAGCGCCACACTTCCCGCTATGCCTACCGCCACACCTAGGGCTACGCCCCCTGCCACACCTACCACCACACCTAGCGCTGCACCTACCACCACACCAAAGCCCACATTAAACCCTACACCCAAGCCCACACTAAAGCCCACACCAAACCCAATGCCTACCGCCACACCTCCCGCCACGCCTAGGGTCACACCTAGCGTCACGCTTCCCGCCACGCCTCCCACCACGCCTAGCGTCACGCTACTCCAATCAATTTCAAATCCTATCTGTTGAAGTAATCCACAACAAGCTACAGGAATAACAATGCTCAATACTAACCCTTGAACAAGTAACTGGCGCTGGATAAGATTCTGACGCAATAGTTCTAATCCCTTGCGCCAATTCATTTCTTTTGGAGGAATATACCCACCGCCGAAGGTATCCACATACCAGCGCAAGGCTTGAGGAAAGTAAAACACCCAATACAACAGGCGCAAATAATCCAAGGGATTCCATAAAGAGAGAGGGCGTTTCAGTTTCGGTGCTAAATCTAATCGGGGAACCGGGCGATGTTGGCTCATGGGAATTCTGGTGCTATTGTCAGAAACTTAATCCCACCTGGGAATTAAATGATTGTGTGGGTAAAGTTGAAAAACCTAACCCCCCAGCCCCCTTTTTAATCCCCCTCCCGTCCCCCTTTTTGATCCCCCTTCCGTCCCCCTTTTTGATCCCCCTTCCGTCCCCCTTCAGATCCCCCTCCCGTCCCCCTTCAAAAGGGGGAAGCCAAAGGATGCTTCGCTTTTTTTGCACGGGGGAGACCAAAGGATGCTTCGCTTTTTGTTCCATGGGGGAAGCCAGAGGATGCTTCGCTTTTTTTGCACGGAAGGGGGAGTCGGAAAGCTGCATTAAATAACAAATATATTCCGGTTCCCTCTCCTTGTAGGAGAGGGCTAGGGAGAGGTCACTCTCCCCCCTAAATTGACGAATAATAGTGTTTAATATCTGGTTTTCAACCATAGAGATAAATCCGGCAAAATATAAACTCATGACTCACCCTCCAAATACCGAGAATACATTCGATAACATAACTGCATTAATTGCCGTGGATGACCGCCACTTTCCTCAACTAACTGATTAATTTCAGCGTCAGTAAACCTTACCGAAGTCATCGCCAAACGTGCCTCAATAAAATCACGGGCGGTTGGTTCATTCCAGGGTTTTATGATTTCTTCTTGACAAACTCCTGCCAGAGGAGACGTTTTGCCATTATCCCAACTATCATTAAACAGTTCATCTAAAGATTCATTCGCCGCCAAAACCAGCTTCAGTGGTGCTTGACTCCCCTCAGCCAAACCTCGTAGATAATCCCGCACACCGCGATTAAAGCCATCCCACGTCATTTTTCCCACATTATCTAAAACCAGCAGAACTTGACGCGATTTCAAATAGCGACTTAACCTGGCTCCCTTAGTTTCCGGGATACCAATCTCATCACATAATGCACCATAGAAATCATCTTCATCTACAACTGTATTTAAGTCGAGAAAGATAGGCTGACGCGGCGAATGGAGATGAGTATCCGCCAGTCGGACAATCTGGGAAAGCAAAGAAGATTTACCGACACCCTCGGCTCCGATTAAGACAACACTGCTACCACTATTAATCACCTCAAATATCTGCCGGATTTCCCGTTCTCGGTTAAAGAAGTCTTGCGGATTATCGATTCTGCCTTGTTGAGGGGTAAAGGGATTAATCGTTAGATTGTCAAAATCTACAGAAGTTGAGGTTTGTTGTAAGAGTTCAGGGGGCGCTGACATCTCAGATTTTGGCGGTTTAGTTTCAACCTCTACACCATAAAGATATTCAATTTGCCTTTTAAAATTTCGTTTATTAATTTCATTATTAAAATACTCTTTCAGTCTTTTGCATAAATTTGCGCCTAATTCTCTAGTGTATTGATAAACAAAAGAGTTTTGGGCGGCAATCTGTTGATAACTGTAATCCTGCCAAATCCCAATCACAATCGCCTCTTCCGCTTCAGTCAAAACAGGCTGAGAGTTCTCCCACAGCCGCCTGTTGATGAATTCCAGCGCCTCTGTTGAATCCATTAGTAAGCATTAAGATTCATTTGCCAATTGTATCGAACCTATCCCCATTCTGCCAGTTTGTAGTTGCGCTTTAGCGCCATCAACGCTTCAATATTGAGAACAAACTGATAAAAGGGCGACCCAAGTCAATTGAATGGATTAGTATTGTTAATTAGTGCAAGCGGGTCGCCCCTACAGGAAATCAGGGTTGAACCGTCCAATCTTCAAACACCAACCCTGGAACCTTTGTAAAATCGCGCCGATTACGTGTAACCAATATAGCATTTCTGGACATCACAATCGAAGCAACTCGTAAATCTTGCGTACCAATCCGAATCCTTTGACGAATCAATTCTGTATAACAACTGTTAGCCTCTGGATCGAAATCCAGTACATTGATAGTCCTAAAATCTTCTAATGTATCCCGAAATCTTCTGTAAGCCAATATCCGAGCATCATTAGAACTCACCCGTCTAATACTATCCAGCCGTCCCCGCAATTGTTCTTCCACAGTAATAATAGTTGTCGCAATTTCTCTAGGATTAACGGCGGTAACACGCTGACTGATAATTGGATGACCCCGTTGCAGCAGCGAAAGGCAATCGGTATCAAGTATCCACAGACTCACTTGACTTCATCCTCGGCATCTAGTTGCCGATAATAATCCTCCATTTCCTGATCGAGTTCACGACGATAAGCTTGGATATAATCCAACATCTGATCAAATTGAGAATCATCCTTATATTTACCCGCCAATTTCAGCCAAGGATTGTCAGATTGAGGACGTTCAATATCTAGAGAAACAAGTTCAGCGTTCTCCAAACGTGCCTCTAACAATTGACGTAAACTCACTAATGCCGCTTCGCGAGTTTTCCCCGTTGTCTGACAATCAGGTAAACCCCATACCATTGCTTTATAGCTACCCCGTTCTTGTTCAATAAGTACAGAGTAGGTTAACTGAGACAAATTCTCTATCGGAGTAAACATAAAGTTAGTTGTCATAAAACTTGCCCTATTTCACTTCAATCATAACTCCCAAAAGACAGTTTCGTTCGTAGCTGCGCTTGTAATTGCGCTTGTAGTTGCGCTTGTAGTTGCGCTTTAGCGCCATCAACGCTTCAACATTGAGGACAAACTTATAAGAGGGCGACCCAAGTTAATTGAATGGATTAGTATTGTTAATTAATGCAAGCGGGTCGCCCCTACAGGTGGTTAAATGGCGAATGACAAATGACAAATGACAAAGGACAAATGACGAATAACAAACATTATCCTACATCTCCCTACAAACCCTAACATTACCAAGTCCCCTACTTCTGCCTACCTAAAATACCTGTTACCCAAGCCATCATGGTTATATCGATAACCGAGATAAACACCATGATCAACACCAACCCGCCAACCCAACCGAATCTAGAACCCCAAACCAACACCATCGAAACCCTCACACCCACACCCCTAACCCAAATCAACCCCACAACCCTAGTCCAGTACGGCGGGATCACCACAGCCGTTATATTAGCGATCGCACTCCTAATTCTGGCGTTAGCGGAATATAATAAGGTCTTCTTTCCCCCTCGCCGTTAGCCGATAACGGTAAACTAAGAAAAGCCTTTGCTAGCAAAGCACCGCTCAAACCTGATCACGACTGAATTCATGACTACTTCGCTCAACGAGCTAGAAACCCAATTAGTCGCCCTCAAACAAGAAGCCACTCCTGCGATCGCCAAAACCGATACGCTGGATCAATTGGAACAATTGCGCGTCAACTACTTGGGGAAAAAAGGACAGTTATCCCAAATCTTGCGCGGGATGGGGAAGCTATCCGCCGAAGATAGACCACGAATTGGGGCGCTGGCTAATGAAGTCAAAGAAGCCCTGCAACAATCCCTAGACAACAAGCGCCAAGAGTTACAAGCCGCCCAAATTCAGGCACAACTAGCCGCCGAAACCCTTGATGTGACCATGCCAGGGGTATATAACCCTCAAGGTCGAATTCATCCCCTCAATAGCATTATCGACCAAGTGCTGGATATTTTTGTCGGTCTAGGGTACACCGTCGCCACGGGACCCGAAATGGAGACTGATTATTATAATTTTGAGGCATTAAATACCCCCCAAGACCATCCGGCGCGGGATATGCAGGATACCTTCTATCTCCCCGATGGAAACCTGCTGCGAACCCATACCTCTTCGGTGCAGATTCGCTACATGGAAAATAACGAACCCCCGATCCGAATTATTGCCCCAGGGCGGGTTTATCGCCGGGATACTGTTGATGCGACACATTCGGCTGTTTTCCATCAAATTGAGATTTTAGCCGTTGATGAGGACATCACATTTGGAGATCTCAAAGGGACATTAAAAGTCTTTTTCCAAGAATTATTTGGTGAAGATGTCGATGTTCGCTTACGCGCCAGTTATTTCCCATTCACCGAACCCTCGGCGGAAGTTGATGTCAAGTGGAGAGGGAAATGGTTAGAGATGGGCGGCTGTGGAATGGTTGATCCCAATGTGCTGAAAACCGTTGGTTATGATCCAGAAGTTTATACCGGGTTTGCGGCGGGGTTTGGCGCGGAACGTTTTGCTCTAGTTATGCACCAAATTGATGATATTCGCCGTTTATATACCAGTGATTTGCGCTTTTTGCAACAGTTTTAAGGGGTCATTGGTCTTATGTCATTTGTCCTTTGTCATACTCGCTGCCCTTGAGAAGCAAGCTACGTCCTTTTGTCGTTCCTACAATAGGAGTCTCCTATGTCTAGCGGTTCAAAGAAAAAGGTTGCGATGGTAACAGGCGCTTCGTCTGGGATCGGTAAAGCGATCGTGCAGCAACTTCTAAAAGAGGGTTGGATCGTCTATGGTGCGGCGCGGCGAGTGGAAAAAATGGCGGATATTGAAGCAATGGGAGCCAAAGTTCTGCCCCTTGATGTGACCGATGATGCCAGTATGACAACGGCAGTGCAAACCCTACTTACGGCTGAAGGGCAGATTGATGCATTAGTGAATAATGCGGGGTATGGTTCCTACGGGGCGCTGGAAGATGTGCCACTCCAAGAAGCAAAGCGACAGTTTGATGTGAATGTGTTTGGCTTAATGCGGCTGACGCAACTGGTTCTACCATCGATGCGGACGGCAAAATCTGGCACCATCGTGAATATCAGTTCCATGGGAGGACGAATTTGGATGCCTATTGGTGGTTGGTATCATGCCACGAAACACGCGGTTGAGGTATTATCCGATGCCTTACGGATGGAAACCGAACCCTTTGGTATCCGCGTGGTGGTGGTGCAACCGGGGGCGATTGAAAGTGAATGGTCAAGTATTGCGGCTCAGACGTTACGGGAGAATTCCCAGGGATCAGCGTACCAGTCAACGGTTGAACCCATGGCAAAGGTGTTAGAAGATTACCAGAATGCCTCAAGTCCTAATGTGGTTGCTAAAGCGGTGTCCAAGGCGGTGAATAGTCGCCATCCCAAGCGGCGGTATGCTACACCGATGGATGCCAAACTCTATATTTTTCTCCATTGGTTGTTACCAGATTGGGCGTGGGAGCGGTTGATTGCTAGTGCGATTCAGTAGGAAGATGGGGGAGATGAGGGAACACCTCGACTTCGCTCGGTGTGTCAGATGGGGAAGATGGGGAAGTATTGAATGTGTAGGGGCGGGTTTCATGATTATTGTTGCTGAATTGACCCTGATGCGAATAAACCCGCCCTGACCGAGTGTTGACGTTTTGATTAACTTCCCTATCTAAGCTGTTATGCATTTAAATTGGCGATTAGTAGCGAGCAAGATGCAAAGCCTGCGGCATGGCTTCGCTAAACGCACTACAAGGATTTCACCATTATTAACATTAAGGTTGAAATGCCGAACAGCTTACCCTCTGCCCTTTGGCTGGTTTCTAACACTCAGAATTTTCTAACTAAAACTCCAGGTTCTTTCTGAATCGGTAAAACATCTAAACTATCCGCTTGAGCGCAATACTTTAAATCCTCATGACCATTTAACCGCAGTAGGCGTTGACCATGACTGGCATGGTGAAACATTTCTAACATCTTGTCTTTCCACTGAGTATAAAGGGCAAGAGCGCCAATCACTTCATCATTACCCGCGATATCACTAAGGGAGTGATCGGTTTGAGAAATCAGGCTATCGGCGATCGCACCAGCACAGACGGTATCTTCAAGGGAATAAGACCCTTCCCAGCCAGAACCGACTAACCAAACGGTTTCCGGCTTTTGCTCCAGCAAATATTTGACAACCGTCTGACGATTCACCATAGCGGCGGCTAGCACCACAGGAGCGTTCTGCACCCGTTGTAAGGCGCGAGTGCCATTCGTGGTCGTAATAAACAAACGGCGTCCCTGAACCCGCTCTGGCGTGCAGTCGAGGGGAGAATTGCCTAAATCACAACCCGCGACTTTTGATCCGCCCCGTTCTCCGGCGCGAAGGCGTTTTTCTGGGAGCCATTGTTCACTCACTTGCATTAACTGATTAATATCGCTGAAGGCTTGCACCGCTTCAGCACCTGCGTGCAAAGCTGTAGCAATAGTGGTTGTCGCTCGTAGCACATCAACCGCGATCGCACAGTCTGGCGTCGTATCAGTTGGGGTAAGTTCGGGGGTGTGGTAAATAAATAGCTTCACTGGCTAACTGCACCTGCGTTTTCAAATGCCGACTCCATATTGTACCCACTTAAGGTCGTAGGGTTTAGGTTTTTATAAGATCATCTAACCATTGCAATCATTTAGAACGATTTATGGCAACGATTTACACCATCCATCCGGACACGCCTCAAATACGCCGAATAGAGAAAATAAGGGACAACCTGCAAGACGGTGCGGTGATGTTATATCCCACAGATACCGTTTATGCCATTGGTTGCGACTTGAATGTCAAATCGGCTGTGGAACGGGTCAGGCGTTTAAAGCAACTCTCGAATGAGAAGCCCTTAACGTTTTTGTGTTCCTCGTTATCCAACATCTCTCAATATGCTTGGGTCAGTGACCCAGCTTATCGGATTATGAAGCGTCTGATTCCTGGACCCTATACCTTTTTGTTACCCGCAACTAAGTTAGTACCTCGATTAGTGATGAGTCCTAAGCGTAAAACCAGTGGTATCCGAGTTCCGGATCATCCGGTTTGTCAAGCCATACTCGAAGCGCTAGGTAATCCTGTAATTTCCACGTCGGCTCATTTACCTGATGAGATGGGAAACTTCCCCACCGTGGGACTGGAAACCGCCAGACTCTTTGATCAGTTTGAGGGTTTAGTGGACATTATTGTCGATGATGGCTCGAAACCCGGTTTCCAGGTATCCACCATTCTGGATATGACCGGGGATGAACCAACAATCCTGCGGAAAGGTTTGGGAGCAGAAGCCGCCATGACGTGGGCTGTACCCGCTGACCAGAGTTGGGAATAGGGTTGACCCATCGGTGTAACCCGTTAGAGTCAAACCCAATCCAGTTCGGCTTTCGCTAATCAGCATTCGGACTACAGGAGACAGGCGGGGGATTTCGGATGAATGTCCAGAAATAAACCCAGTTTGTGAATTGTCTACTCTCACTCAATATTAAAGCCGTGGAAATACT
Source organism: Coleofasciculus sp. B1-GNL1-01 (assembly GCF_040220235.1). Classification (NCBI taxonomy): domain Bacteria; kingdom Bacillati; phylum Cyanobacteriota; class Cyanophyceae; order Coleofasciculales; family Coleofasciculaceae; genus Coleofasciculus; species Coleofasciculus sp. B1-GNL1-01. Next base: position 52,762 of record NZ_JAVJTO010000168.1, on the reverse strand, counting down.
AACCCCTTGCCAATTGCCTAAATGCAGGTGTAGCAAGGGTTAGCAGCCATAAGCATAGTCCCTAAATAGGCGAGGGTGTCTGCCGTGTACTCGTGATCTCTCGTTTAGTGACACACCACTCAACCAAAGACTAGGCATAACGTTTTACATTCAAATTGTGGACAGCAACAGAGCATTTATTCCGAATAACCACTCGTTCCTCTGCTGATGTCTTGGTAATTCGTAACTGTAGTCTTTAGGGGCAATACCATGAACGTTAAAACTGTCAAATCTATCACTCAACCTTCCCCAAACCACCTAGAGAATCCGGAAGTTTTCGGCACAGACACTCAAAGTTTAATTGATCTGTTGCTAGAGGAAATGCGGTCGGCACTCTATGGTTCCAAAGCTTTAGAAACCAACGGTGGTTTGACTTCTCAGCCCAAACGCCTACCCAGTCGCGCTCAAGTTGTGGCAAAACGCATGGTGCAGGAGGTACAACGAATTTGCCGCAAGAGCGATCGCATTCAAACTTCGGGTCAAGTTCGTTCCTGGCAAATTACGTTAATCCGTCACCGCTTACATAAGTGTTTAGGCTACTATAAATTGGGGTCTAAACAAGGGCGGGTTGATTTACACAGCACATTAAGTGCCATGGTTTATCGCCATGTTGCCCAACCTCAATCCCAGTTAAAATTCTCGGCTCGTTATAATCTGATTGAGGACTTTTTACAAGACTTTTATGCTGAGTCCTTAAAAGCATTTCGTCGGGAAAATGAGGTGGATGTAGACTACACACCTCGCACTCAAATCGAACTGGCAGAGTATATGGCATTTACGGAACAGTATGCCAAGCGGCGCATCACCTTACCGAACCGTTGTAGTCAACAGCTTATCGTCCTAAGAGCGCAAAGCTTTGCCAGACGCCAACCCAATGAAACCGCTCTGGATATTGAGCAAGCGGTAGAATATGCCAAGGGTGAAGAAGCCCAAGAGTTAAGCCGCTCCCCGGCGATGCAACAAGTACGGGCGCACCTAGTCGCTCAAACCACTGATCCCAGTGAATCAGTATTGCGCGATCGCGTGGTTGGTGAACTGATTAATTATCTTGAGCAACAAGGTCACTCTGACTGCGCGGATTACTTGGTCTTAAAGTTACAAGACCTCGCCGCACCGGAAATCGATGAGATTTTAGGGCTAACCCCCCGCCAACGGGACTACCTGCAACAGCGCTTTAAGTACCATGTCGAAAAATTCGCCCGGTCATCCCACTGGAAACTGGTACACCAATGGCTAGGAGCCGATTTAGACCAAAAATTAGGCATGACCTCTGACCAATGGGACACCTTTTTGGCTACACTTGATCAGCAACAACAGCAACTCCTGTCTCTTAAACAAGCCCACAAGAGCGATGCTGAAATTGCTAAAGCCCTCAAGTGTACACCCAAACAATTACAAAAGCGCTGGACAAAGTTACTAGAATATGCATGGAAAACGCGCAATTCTGATGGAACTCTAGCCAAGTAAGGAGTGCAACAGTTGAATGTGGAGGAGGTCGAACGCAAAAACTTGATTCTCTTAGCCTGTTATTTAAACGGTTCAAGTCCAACCGTCCGTTATCCCCCTCTAACTCCTCCGGTTTAGATGGGGGATTCTCCTAGTACAGGCAGATGGCAGACGGTTCGTAGCGGGCTACCTCTGGGAAAAGCGGGAAGATTAGCGAACGTTATGCTAACGCGAGAAAGTACCAATGGTAAATGAGACCGCTTTACAGGGTTTTTACAGACGATGACTACTAAGTTTTGCTAAGCTAGTGTTAACAATTTGAAATGATTAGGACATATATCTGGGCAAGCTCACTAGCTTGAGCAGTTGAGGAGAGCCTCTCATTCATTAGACTCATCTATTAATAATATCAGCAAATATGGTGGTTAAAATGGCTCCAGTTTTAGTATCATCCCCAATAGCAGAACAAGATCAACACGCTCTCCGGCAGGTCTGGCAAACCTTGGGTCCCGATAGTTGTCCTCGTTCCTACAATTTCCATTGTCATACCAAGGCGTCTGATGGTCAGCTTCATCCCCAAACGTTAATTGAACAAGCTGTTTCCATTGGTCTGAAAGGGTTTGCTATCACCGATCATCACACAATCGAGGGCTATCAAATCGCTAAAACCTGTCTAGATTCCCTCCAAGACGCTTTACCCACTCAGGCAATTCCTCACCTCTGGACTGGCGTAGAAATCAACGCTCGCTTATTGAATACGGATGTTCATATCTTGGGCTATGCATTTGATCCCAATCATTTCAGGTTAAAGTCTTATCTCCAAGGCAAAGCCCCCAAACATCAGCAGGCTGAAGCCGCAACTGTCATCGATGTTTTGCATCAGGCGGGTGGATTAGCAGTGCTGGCTCATCCGTGCCGTTATCGGCGGCGTTCAGCCCAAGAATTGATTCCCGCTGCTGCTAGCTTGGGAATTGATGGTGTAGAAACCTATTACGCTTACGCTAACCCGAATCCTTGGCATCCCAGCCCTAGGCAAACTCAGCAAGTGAAACAGTTAAGTGCCACCTATAATTTGTTCAATACTTGTGGTACAGATACCCATGGTTCAAACTTGCTACGGCGTTTGTGATGACAAATCTCAATCAACCAGTAGGGGCACGACATGTCGTGCCCCTACTGTATTGGTGCTAAGTTCTCAGTGATACATCACCACTAAACTCCAGTCTGCATCATCATCAAGATAAAAATGCTCAAAGTCGTGAGGACTAGGAGGATGCCTAGAGCGACCGATTGACCTAAATGTTTTGAACTTTGTGAAACTTTCATGTTTTCGGTGTTTATTTTGAGGATAGATTATGAACATATCAAACTTTTCGTTAAGTTTATGAGAAAAAGCAATATGTCTTAATTTTATTTAACATAAGTACACGTTTTAAAGGTTTCAAAGCGGTATTGGTAAATGAGAAGCCGTAGGGGAAAATAGTTTTGAGGTATATTTACTTACACGGTTTGGCGTCCAGTCCGGGATCAGCAAAGGCTGTTTATTTACGCGATCGCTTTGCGGAGTTAGGAGTGTCTCTGTTAGTTCCCGATTTGAACCAGGGTGACTTTTCTCATCTGACACTTACCCGTCAGATTCAGCAAATTCAGGCGGAGTGTTTGTCAACGCCCACCCCAATCACAGTAATCGGTTCGAGTTTAGGCGGACTTACGGCGGCTTGGTTAGGGGAATATCACACGTTTATCCAGAGGTTGATTCTGCTAGCGCCAGCCTTTGGATTTCTCTCTCATTGGCTATCTACTCTGGGAGAAGAAACACGGCATCAATGGCAAGTTGAAGGATATCGTCCTATTTATCACTATGGCGAACAGAAAGAACTACCCCTTTCTTATAAATTTGTGGAAGATATCCGTTAGTATGAACAAACTCACCGATTGAAACGACCTCTTCCTACTCTGATTTTGCATGGGCAGCATGATGACGTGATTCCCATTAATGAAAGCCTAATCTATGCCAAGGAACGGTCTTGGGTGCAGATTATTCCACTCAATAGTGATCATTCGTTAAGTGGCGTAAAAGCCGAAATTTGGCAGTCAATTCGTGATTTTTGTCAATAACCTTGTAGAGACACGCCATGGCGCGTCTCTATAATTCAGTCAAGGATTTGAACCTCTAGCATTTCATAATTCAAATTGGTCGCAAACGTGTCACCTTCAAGGTAAAAGGACCCCCTCCCGTTTCTCCAAAAGCACGCACCCGAATAATATAGGTTCCGGTTTCAGTAATCCGGGAAAATAGCAACGAATTCGTCGTACCATCGGGACCATCATCATTTTCGGCAATCGTCGAGCCATCAGAGGCTAGGAGCGTAACAATTGTATCGAAGCTATCTGAAATTAAATCAATAGCCACTTGATCGCCAGCACTCAATTCTATCGTGTAGTCCCGGGCAAACCCCCCCTCTCCCGTGGGAATATCTTGGTCAGTGAGGGTATCAGAAACTTGATTACGCTCAGGAATCGGAATCGGATTATACAGTTGATTTTGCGCTCTCACAGCCGCCGCCGTTAAGCCCACTGTCAAAAAGGTTGTAGGAACAAGCAGAGCAAAGCCAAAACGAGCGGCAAAGGCATTCATCATAGAAAATTCATTTACGCTGAACGGGTCAATTATAGGCGTTCTACTGTAGGTATTGATGATGCAGCACTCCTAATCATCTATCGTCGAATATTAAAACAACACCACTCTTGGCGTTTCCAGAGAGTCGCTACTGTCCAGTTATGTTGTTCTAGGGTATCAGCAATAGGTTTAGCCTGATCCAACAATATTCCGCTAATAATTCCCCAACTGTGGGGACTGGCGATCGCACTGATTCCAGGAATCAGGTCAATAATCACTTCTGCCAGGATATTGCAGAGAATACCATCAACCTTTTTCTCCCCCAAAAGATGAGATAATAGCTCAACACTACCTTTCTTCACCACAAAGCGATCGGCACTAATCTGATTCAATTCTCGGTTACTGCGGGCAGAGCGCACTGCTAGGGGATCAATATCTACCCCCAAGACTTTTTTTGCCCCCAATAACACAGAGGCAATGGATAAAATACCCGATCCACACCCAATATCCGCAATAATGGGGTGGCTATTATCATAACCAATTCGCATTTCCAGGGCTTCTAGGCACAGATGCGTGGTGGGATGGGTTCCCGTACCAAATGCTGCACCCGGATCGAGACGCAACAGCAGGCGATCGGTTTGTTGGGGTACAGATAACCAAGCCGGGTAAATCAAAAAGCAATCGCCAATTTCTGTGGGTTGCCAATGCTGTTTCCAACTACTTGCCCAGTCTTCTTCATCAATTAAGTGCCACTGGGTTAAGGGGAGTGGCAATCCTACCGTCAGCGCATCTTGACGCAACCATAAAGAAAGTGCTGCCAAATCCAACAAATGTGCCTGATTTTGGGGTAAGTGCGCTCGGATCAATTGAGAGTGTCCTTTGCTTTCACAAGACATTCCCCGACAGCCGAAAGTATCCAGTCGCCAGAAGATTAAATCCTCCAAGGCTGGATCGCCCAAAATTTTAATTTCCCACCAGCTATTTGCCATACGATTTCAGATTTTAGATTTCAGATTTTAGATTGAGGGAGAGTCGTTGGAAACCAACAGAGACCGCAGGATCGCTGTTCTACCGTCTGAGTCATCCAAAATCCAAAACCCAAAATCCAAAATTGACGTGACTACAGTGTTACCGTATAAGCGTCCCGAATACCAGGAACTTTGGTAATTTCGGTCAAAATTCCTTCCGGTAGGGGATCATCAATGCTCAAGACCATTACAGCATCCCCTCGCACAATTTTGCGACCGACCTGCATACTGGCAATATTGACATTAAAACTACCCAGTAGCGACCCAATTTTACCAATAATTCCCGGCATATCGCGGTGCAGGGTAAAGAGCATGTGGTGACTCGGTGGTACATTAATCGGAAATTCGTCAATACTGGTGATGTGAATTTCACCATCGCTGAGTAGCGCTCCCGTCACCGAATGTTCACCCAAGGAACCCTTTGCCGATAGCAGCAGCGAACCGCCCGAATAATCCTGAACCGAAGCATCGCGGGTTTCAATGACTCGAATCCCCCGTTCTTTTGCCTCAATTGAAGCATTGACGTAGTTGACCCGCTCACGCAAGGCTTGAGATAGTAATCCTTTGAGGGAGGCGACAACTAATGGCTGACTATTATTCGTGGCTAACTCCCCTTGTAACCGGACATTTAGCTGTTCAATTCGCCCACCTGCTAACTGACTGACCAAATTACCCAGGGTTTCTGCCAACCGCATGTAGGGTTTGAGCTGTTCTAGCACATTCGACGATAGTCCGGGAATATTCACGGCTGAACGAGCCGGTAATCCTAAGAGGACATCGCGAATTTGTTCAGCCACATCAATGGCAACATTAACTTGGGCTTCTGCGGTTGACGCACCCAGGTGAGGCGTAAGGATCACTTCCTTACCCAGTTCACGTAGGGGAGATTCTCCCAGGGGTTCTGACTCAAATACATCCAGTGCTGCCCCAGCTATTTTACCTGCCTTTAACGCTTCCGAAAGTGCCGCCTCATCAATGACTCCACCTCTAGAGCAATTGATAATTCGAGCCGTCGGTTTCATTTTCGCCAAGGCTTCAGCATTAATCAGATGCGTGGTTTCCGGGGTTTTGGGAATATGTAGGGTGATGTAATCTGCCTCCCGAAACAACAAATCCATATCCACCAGACGACAGCCAAGCTGATCCGCACGTTCCAAGGAAATAAAGGGATCATACGCGAGTAACTTCATCCCCATAGAACGGGCAACGGTCGCCACATGGGAGCCAATTTTACCCAAGCCTACAATACCGATAGTTTTTTTGTAAACCTCGGCACCGAGAAAGCGCTTGCGATCCCATTGACTATTTTTCACCGACTGATTGGCTTCTGGGATATGACGTGATAGAGACAGCATCATCGCTAAAGCGTGTTCAGCCGCTGCAATAGTATTGCCTTCGGGGGAGTTAACCACGACAATACCCTGACGGGTAGCGGCGGGGACATCAACGTTATCAACGCCAACTCCCGCACGTCCAATAATCTTGAGTTGTTTACCCGCTTCGATGATTTCTTTGGTCACACGAGTGCCAGAGCGAATCATCATGGCATCATAGTCAGGGATGATGTCAACGAGTTGCTCAGGCGATAGAGTGGTTTTCACGTCAACCTGAGCCACTTGGGAGAGGATATCAATTCCAGCTTGATCGATGGGATCGGATACAAGTACTTTAGACATTACCAGTAGAAGGGTTGAAATGAGTTACACCGATTGCGCCTTACTGTAAATTAATATAGGACAGCTTATCAACTACACAACAGGGCTATCGCCGGACAATCGCGATGACTGACCGCAGTAGGTTATTGTAACGGTAAAGGGGTCAGTAGCTACGACATTGACCGAAAGTTTTAAAATTTCCCCAGTTTTCCCGGTTGTTGGCAATGAGAGGTAATCTGTCATGGTTCGCGGAGTCCTCAGCAAAGCGAAGGAGCAGTAGCGAAGCATCGGGTGAGATTCTGACGAAAAGTTCTGACGCTTGTTCCTCGCTAACGCTATAGCGAAAGCTTCACGCTTCCCTCTTCCTAGACACGTTAGAACACAACTTGGTATGGATGATCAGGGACTTCTACGACAAAATTTAAATCCTAGACGACTCACCATGACTATTCGGATAGCTCAAGAATCGGATATTCGCGGAATTCTAGGCTTTGCTGGGATGGCTGAAGATGGTCATGTCACCTTGGCTTATGTACGGTGTGATTGCACTGTTTGTAGTAAGCACTTTAGTGCATTAAAATGCTTTTATTCTAGTACGGAAGCCCCTTTATTATCACTTTAACTCCCGCACATCCATTTAGCAGAACACTGCTTTAAGAAGGAAAAATATTAGTTCAATAAAATTACCAAAAGTTTTGTCAAAGGTTTTAGCTGAAATAAAAATTATCACTGTAGCAATCATAAATAAAAAAAGTGATCCTAAGAAAAAATATGTTCCTATCGATATCCATAATTTGCCACCAAACTTTAAGTGTTTTGGCGATACCATAACCTTCACATCGTTTCCGTATTTCGTGATAATTAACTCTAATAAATTGCTGATTTCAGATACAATCCAATTAACTTCGCGCTCAGTAAGAGCCTCAGTAGGAAGTTTATATACCTGTCTTCCTGCCCGAATTTGAATGTTGTGACGAATACACGAGTCTGTATCGGAATACTGTGAAAATTCTAATTTCCAAATAGCTCTCCTTGGACTTGGGGGTAGATGATTAAGCGAGATTTTGTATGGATCAATCCGCAGTCGGGTAGATTTGGGGAAAAGCTTAATAATTCCTCCTATTATAAGGAAAGAAAAGCTCACTATGAAAATACCTATCAAGCCATTAAGTAGACTCATAAAAAACTTACCGTAAAACAACCAATTAAACACATTGATTATCATGAATACGCCAGCTTTAAGAACTGAAAAATTTACTATAATAAATATAAACAACAATCCCATGCATAGATACCTCAACATTTTTTCTAATCCAGAAAAATCAGAAAATATAAATTCCAATTTATCCCGATAATTATTGATTCTAATTTTACTTACACCAATATTTTTGGTAACCGAGTATATTTCTTCGATTAAGAGCAGTTGTTTCAGGAGTTTAAATGATTGTTTAGCAGAAGTTAAACGATTGTTTAAATCCGGTTCAGTCATCCACTTCAACCAATCAACAAAAGCTGAATCGAGATAATTTTTTGATTTCAACTGAATTCGCCAGTCCTGCTGAGGTAAATCAGCGGGATGCATCCCAGTTACTAAGTAAATTAATGTTGCACCTAAACTGTAGAGATCAGACGTCGGAACAACTTGTCCATCAAATTGTTCCGGCGGCATATACCCATAGGTTCTCACAATCCTAATCGTACTACCTTCTGTTGCGGCTAAGGTTTGAACTGAGCCAAAATTAACTAAATACACTTGACCAACACTGTTGCCTGAGCGGTTTACCAAGAGAATATTACTCGGCTGAATATCCCGATGAATTACTGGTGGATGCTGTGTGTGTAAATACATCAAGATTTCGAGTAATGCTTTAGCGATCTGCTTGATTTCCGCTTGGTTAAAAGTGCGACCCAATTTCACCCATTCTTCTAAAGACTTCGCTTTGATATAGCTCTGTACTAATGCAAATCCTTTAGTCTTGGATGTCTGGAATTTAAAGTAGTCTAAGTAACGCGGAATTGCTGGATGGGAGAGTGATTGTAAGGTTTGGGCTTCTCGCTCAAACAGTTTTAGATCATCCCATTGAAAGTCTGCACCACAGACCAAGAGTTTTATGGCGACTAATTCCTGGGTTTGTAAGTCCCGCGCCAGCAGCGTGCGTCGTCCACCATTTTTACCGAGCGGTTTCTGGATTTGGTAACGTTTTTTTAAGACTTGCTTCCCCATATTTTTACCCTAAGCTGTTGTGCCTTTAAACTACTGACTCAGATTCACTGTTTGCCGAGATCATCAGTCCAGTAATTATTTCCCACCTAAGGTAGCACTCGTTACTCAATATTCCCTTTTGCAGAGACGTTCCACCTTCACATCTCTACGCCTTGTGTCTGTACAGAGGACTTGCAGCAGGTTTTAACGGATTGGTAACTGGTGAAATCGGTTATCCGACAGACTGACTACCGAGTTTTCCGGAAAGTTTTGATTTTTCTTCTAGGATAGCGATCGCGACAGCACATTTCATCCACTAGCCAAATTTCTTAACATCTTCTTCGGTGCTACGCTTGAAGTTAGGTAGCACTATTGCTGGCACAGAAATGTTAATATCGAACATTCTTATTATGTCTGGAATATACCTGTCTATCTAAAAGCAGGAAGGTTCTCGCTTCAGGTGGAGTCGCTATTGTCGTAAAGGTTGTCGGTTAGTAGCTAAGCGTTTTAGCGTATCTGTGACTGGTGACGCACGTATTCATCAGTAATCGGCACACCCGACCATTCGCTGATTTCGTGGGCTAACCACTCCATTTCTGGCTCTACAAGTCCCTCAATATTGGCAGATAGTACATAAGTGAGTACATGGTTCTGTTGTTTAGCAATTATTGTAATTGCTTGATAACGATTGGTATAGTGCAGTTGGCGAATATTATTCTTCCTGATCGGAGGTTTATAGCTTTTTAACCAGGGGTACTCATAAGTCAATGTAATTTGTTGGTTGTTGAGAGTTAATCGAGTTGTTCGGAACAAATTTAAAAAATTTCCAAACGACATATAGATAGCGATTAAAACACCTGTAAAAAATAGAGAAAAGAATAGTAGAAATGAAGATAGTAAAATATTGTCTTTAGCCAAGTCAAATAACCCAAATGCAATAAAAAATGCAACAATAAAGCACGGGAGTGAAAACAACAATATCAAGAGAAAATATGTCCAGAATTTGCCTCTAAAAATTGATCGTGGCGGTGGGATAAAAATATCTACACTTTCCCCATCTTTTTTGACTTGAATCCTACTCCCGAATGGTTGGCGTCTAACCGCCGGGATATAGGTTTGCTGACGAGGCTGATCCAAGGCTTTCATCGCTTCCCCAGCCGATGCCAGACGCCGATTTAGACTCGGTTGTGTCATCCACTTCAACCAATCAATCAAATCTGAACTGATATTAACAGATAATTCAAACTGAAGTCGCAAATTTTCCTGAGGTAATTCAGATGGATTCCTCCCTGATACTAAATAAATTAAGGTTGCACCCAAACTATAAAGATCAGAAGCAGGAACCGTTCGTCCACCAAATTGTTCAGGTGGCATATATCCATAAGTTCCTACAACCGTAATCGTGCTACCTTGTTTTGCCGCTAGGGTTTGTACTGAGCCAAAATCAACTAAATAAACTTGACCGATACTGTTACCTGATCGGTTGGTCAATAAAATATTACTGGGCTTGATATCTCGGTGAATGACTGGTGGCTGTTGCTCATGCAAGTAGCGCAAAATTTCCAGCAGTGCTTGAGCCAGTTGCTTAACGTCTTCTTCGCTAAATGTTCGTCCATTCTTTAACCATTGTTCTAAGGATTTAGCTGGGATATAGCTTTGCACCAAAGCAAATCCTTTACCGATTGAGGTGTCTAGATCAAAATAATCTAGGTAATGGGGAATTGCCGGATGGGAAAGACGTTGTAACGTTTGCGCTTCTCGTTCAAACAGCTTCAAATCATCCCATTGAAAGTCTGATTCAAAAATCAACAATTTTATCACAACTAAGTCTTGAGTTTGTAAGTCCTGTGCCAGCCAGGTGTGTCGTCCGGCATTTTTAGTCAACTGTTCCTGAATAAGATAACGTCCTTTTAAAACTTTATTTTTCATTTTTAATAATCCTATTAATTTTATGTTAGTTAATTATTGAGTTCTAATTATTTTTATTGATAATGGGCAAATCTAACTATTCGCTGAGTTCATGAGCTATCCAATCAATCTCCTTATCAGTAAGGTGTTCGGTAGGAAGGTTATATTGCCGTGTTCCTGCCCAAATCCGAATGTTGCGACGAACACGCCAGTCTGTATCGTACTGTTGGAAAAATCCTAATTTTAAAATAGCTTTTCTGGGACTTTTTCGTCGCTTATTAAGTGATATTTTATGTTGATCAATCCGCAGTATGGTAGATTTTGTAAAAGTTTTTATAACTATTATCAATGGTGTTATGCAAAAAATAATTATAAACAGAATATGTATAAATGATATCAGTAACTTTCCCTGAAAAAAGACGTTAATGGATTCATTTAATATCAAACTAAAATTGTTAAAAAATAAATAAAATTGACGCCCAAAATAATTGATTAACATTATCCAAATCAAGCCAATAGTTGTATACTTTTCTAAAGTATTATGGTCAGGAATTATAACTTCTATGCTAGTTTTATTATTGTTAATTTTTACTTGACTCCAAGTCGGTTTTGTCACAATTATTGGTGTCCTATGATTCTGTTTTTTAAGTGATTTTAACCCTTGATTAGCAGAAGTTAAACGCCTATTTAAATCCGGTTCAGTCATCCGCTTCAACCAGTCAACAAAAGCTGAATCGAGAGGAATTTTTGGTTCAAACTGAATTCGCAGATCCTCCTGGGGTAAATCAGCAGGATGCATCCCGGTTACTAAGTAAATTAACATGGCACCTAAGCTGTAGAGATCAGACGCCGGAACCGCACGTCCACCAAATTGTTCTGGCGGCATATACCCATAAGTTCCCACAACTGTAATCGTGCTACCTTCGGTTGCGGCTAAGGTCTGAACTGAACCAAAATCAACTAAATAAACTTGACCGACACTGTTACCTGAGCGGTTTGCCAATAGAATATTACTCGGCTTAATATCCCGATGAATCACTGGCGGATGCTGTGCGTGTAAATACATCAATATTTCCAGCAACGCTTTAGCTATATGCTTGATGTCATCTTCGTTAAAAGTGCGACCCAATTTTACCCATTCAGCTAAGGATTTCGCTTCGATATAACTCTGTACCAAGGCAAAGCCTTTCGTCTGGGATGTTTGAAATTTAAAGGAGTCTAAGTAATGTGGAATAGCCCGATGGGAGAGGGATTGTAAGGTTTGGGCTTCTCGCTCAAACAGTTTGAGATCGTCCCAATGAAAATCTGCCCCAAAGGTGAGAATCTTGATAGCAACTAATTCTTGGGTTTGTAAGTCCCGCGCTAGTAAGGTTTGTCGTCCGCCATTTTGACCAAGCTGTTTCTGGATTTGATAACGTTCTTTTAAAACTTGCTCCACCATGTTTTCCCCTAAGCTGTTGTGTCTTTCAATTACTAATTAAGATTGACTGTTTGCTGAAAATACTGAATGAAATTTTGGGAACATGGTAACATTTGTTACTGACTATTCCATTTTGTAGAGACGTTCCAGCGGAACGTCTCTACGTCTTTTCTGGTTGTCCGCACCGATGAATTGGGTTGGTGTAGCCACAGATGTTAACGGGTTGACAACTGGTGAAATGCGTTATAGCACTACGGGGATAGGTTAGGACATCAGTTTAGTTTATCCCAATAGGCAACAGGCAACAGGCAACAGTACAGAATGTCCTCTCCCTGCCAAAGTAGCTGCTATATCTGACAGACTGGCTACCGAGTTTTCCGGAAAGTTTTGATTTTTCTTCTCTGATAGCAATCGCGACAGCACATTTCATCCACTAGCCAAATTTCTTAACATGTTCTTCGGTGCTACGAAAGTGCGACCCAATTTTACCCATTCAGCTAAGGATTTCGCTTCGATATAACTCTGTACCAAGGCAAAGCCTTTAGTCTTGGATGTTTGAAATTTAAAGGAGTCTAAGTAACGCGGAATTGCGGGATGGGAGAGTGACTGTAAGGTTTCGGCTTCTCGCTCAAACAGTTTGAGATCGTCCCAATTAAAATCGGCATCAAAGGTGAGGAGTTTGATGGCGACTAAGTCTTGGGCGCAAGCCTTGCGCCCCTACGGTTAGGTGTATCGCATCGGCTGGAGAATTGCTATAGCAGTACAGGGAATTTCATTGACCCGCCAACTTTCTTAACAGGTTCTTAGGTGTTACGATTGAGGTTAGGCAAAAATGAAGCGTAACCCTTAATCTTAATCTGAATAACACTGACTTGAGGGTTTGTAATGGGTGAGCAGGCGTTTATGGCGCTAAAGCGCAACTACAAACCTAGCTTAGTTCAGTGTGATTCATCTTAGTCTCGAAGTCTTTGTAACGATTTAGCTCTACCTGATATTATGAACTACCTGATTGCTGTCCTGAAAAATCGCATTGAAGCCGAAGAAGCGTACACGGTTCTGGAAAAAAGAGGTTTGCCGATGAATCAAGTCACGATTCTCGGTAAAGGCTATCAAAGTGCTGATGAGTTTGGCTTAATTGACCCGAATCTGCAAGCAATCAAGCAAGTTAAGCAACTCGCCTACTGGTTGCTTCCCTTTGGCTTTGCGGCTGGATATGCCTTTAACCTACTCACGGCGATCGAAATTCTACCAATAAGTCCCATAGGGAATCATATCATTGGCGGTATCTTCGGTGCGATCGCAGCAGCCATGGGCAGCTTTTTTGTGGGTGGCGGAGTTGGCATTGCCTTGGGTAGTGGTGACGCACTCCCCTATCGCAATCGTCTCAATCAAGGAAAATATATCATTGTTGTCAAAGGTTCAGATCAATTAATTCGCCAAGCTACCCCCTTATTGAAACAATTTGAACCAGAGACGATTCAAGGATATAGTGAATGACAGTCGAGCGAAAAATGAGACTGATCGCACCTCAGGTGAACCATTAATCGTCCAGTCTTTCTAAGATGATTTTTACGGCTTGGATAATTGCATCGGGTCGATCCACCCAGACAAAATGACCACTGTTTTCAACCGTAATTTGTACGCAATTTGTCGAGAGTTTAGCTAACTTATCGTGGATGCGATCGCGTAACTGATTGGCGGCTTTCAATGGCATCAAAATGGTTAGAAGTGAAGGGATGAAAAATGAAGAGGCTTTAAGACTAACAATCGGCAGATCCTTAAGATGACTAGCGCAGCGGACTTGGCGACCACTTGTATCTAAACGAAAGATTTCTCGGGTCATCGTTACCCAGTGTTTGGGGCGACAGAAAGAGCGTTTTACCGCTTGACGAGAATCCAGGGAAAACTGACGTAATTTTGGTTTGATTAATTCAAATACGCCAATTATATTTAGTAGACGAATGATGCCCAATGTTGCTCCCAGAACGGACATGATAAAGCCTGACGCAAAGAACAATTGTAATCCGCGCAGGATTAGGGGCATTTTTAACATCGCTGATTCATGTAACCCGTCAGTCAGAACTAATCCTACAACTTTTTCCGGATAACGAGAGGCGTAAAGACGCATATTGTAACTGCCAAAAGAGTTGCCCACTAAAATATAAGGAGGTTCTAAACCTGCAAGAGTCAGCATCTGGTTAAGTTCGGTGACAATCTGATTACTGGTGCGAGGATGAGGGCTGCGATCGCTCCAGCCAAAACCCGCACGATCATAAATACAAACCCGCGCAAGTTGCGCCAATTCATCCACCAAAAAATAGCCCTCAACTCCGCCCAAACTATGATCGAGTACAACGGTTGGATATCCGGTTCCTGCTGTAACGTAATGCAAGCAGAAACCGCCCACATCCACCCGTTGACCCGGTGGTGGTGTACGATCTTCTCGCCAGCAGGCGATCGCTTGATACAAGGTTGTAGCCGTTAGGATTAAAACTCGCAGGGAAAACAGCGACATCAGAGGGTGCGCCATAGTAGAACTCTAGCGATTTTTTCCGGGATGAAATACAATTACAAAATTAAGCATAATTCATAATTCATTATTCCCATGTTGCCACGAGAGGACTTACTCAAAGGCGTCGAAAATCGCGATACGGTTGCCCGTGTGATTGATCAAGCGGAACAAGCGATCAAAACTTGGGAAGTGGTGTTAACCGATTTCCTCTCACCGCCTGTACTGGTGGAAATTCAGCAGCAGTTTGCGCGGTTGACGGAGGTACAACTTTTACCATGGGGAGGATATCCTCAAGCTGAACGTCAACGGCTGGGGATCACCCGTGAAGAATTACCTCTGGATCAGTCTCAGGTTGAGGTAGCGGCGTTAGATATTGAGGGTAATTTTCTCTTTGATCCAGCCACCCATCGGGATTTCTTGGGCGCGATTCTGGGAACAGGGATTGTGCGAGAGAAAGTTGGCGATATTATTGTTTTAGGCGAACGCGGCGCTCAAGTGATTGTGATTCCAGAAATTGCCTCGTTTCTGGAGACGCAGCTAACTCAAGTGCGTTCGGTTCCGGTGAAAACTCGACCGATTGAGTTGAGTCAACTCAAGATTCGAGAACCGAAGAAGAAAGAAATGACGACAGTCGAAGCATCGATGCGCCTAGATGCGATCGCGTCAGCCGGATTTGGCACATCTCGCAGTAAAATGGCAGATTTGATTGGGGCGGGTGATGTGCGGGTAAACTGGAAAGAGGTGAGCCAAGCGAGTTACTCGGTTAAACCGGGCGACTTAATCGCGATTCGGGGTAAAGGGCGCTTGCAAGTTGGAGATGTTAGCATAACCAAAAAAGAGCGTTACCGTATCCAGTTAACCCGATTTATTTAACCATTTTCCAGCAGCATTAGATGACAGACTCAGTAAGCCATCAGCAGGAGGAACTTCCCGTCGAGATGCAATCATCTAAACTCAAGCCGAGCTTTTCTTGGCAAGGGATATTTTCTTTGCTGATGTTTTTTTATATGTATCTGCCGATTTTGGTCTTGACATTTTATAGCTTTAATCAGTCAGCCTATAGTGCCAATTGGCAGGGATTTACGTTGGAGTGGTACATTAAGCTATTTAGTGACGCACGGGTGCTGAAGTCGTTGCAAAATAGCTTGACGGTTGCTTTTGTTGCTGTCATCATTTCCGCCGTGATTGGCACGTTGATGGCGGTGGGGTTGGTGCGTTATCAATTTATGGGCAAGGGGTTATATCGTGGAGTATCCTACTTACCGTTGATTATTCCCGATATCGCCATGGCAGTGGCGACTCTGGTATTTCTGGCGGTGATTGGCACGCCATTAAGCTTGTGGACAATTGTGGCGGCGCATGTGGTATTTTGTTTGGCATACATTGCCTTTGTTGTCTCTTCGCGTATTTCCAGTCTTGATCCGTATTTGGAAGAAGCAGCACTCGATTTAGGCGCAACCCCCTTTCAAGCGTTTATTAAAGTGTTGTTGCCAGAATTGATGCCTGCCATAATTGCAGGGTGTTTAATTTCCTTTGTTCTCAGTATGGACGATTTTCTGATTGCTAGCTTTACGGCTGGAACCGGATCGACAACTCTACCGATGGAGATTTTTAGCCGCATTCGTACTGGAGTTAAACCCGATATTAATGCCTTGAGTGTAATTTTAATTGGCGCATCTGGGGCAATTGCCTTTGTGGGTGAGTGGCTGCGCTATCAAGGGGAAAAGAAGCGATTGAGATAGGGATTCGTCTTATGTCTTATGTCTTATGTCTTATGTCACTCGTTACTCGTCATTCGTCATTCGTCATTCGTCATTCGTCACTCGTCATTCGTCAAAGAATAGTAAGCATGGAATTATAAAAAAATATAGGTTAGTTGTCAAACCATAAGACTATATTCTCCAGGATTGGCTAAATGCATTAAAATTTGTAAATATAGAGAAATAAGATATAGCGTTTAAATTTGTCCGACGAACCTGGAAATAAGGAGGGGAGAAGTGGAACCTACCATAAACTGTGCTGAAGCCTGCGTCAATGGTTGTGTATTGGGTGATAAATGTCCCCACAAGGAGTATGCGGCTAAAGCCTCAACATTTATCAATGAGACGTCATTGGATAAAATGTATGAGATAGCTGAGGAGGCGCGACGGAAGAAACTGATGGAACCACCTAAGTGGGTGATTCCCGATTTTCCGGAGTAGTTAAAATTGGATTAAACTCACGTATTGCACCAGTCTCCATCAGCCAATGTCATGTAAGGTGGGCAAGAGTTATAACCGTTACCCCCTCTGAGAGTAAAGCGTGTTGCTTTTGTCCACCCCACGGCAACTTAGAATTCAGGATTCAGTTAGGAGAGAGGATGGGAATGATGATAAATAAGTATATAGACATAAATTTTTGTTAACTGAGTTACAGGTTGTCAAGGACATTAATTATTTACTATTCTCTGTTTTTGAGTTGACCTGATTCTACAAAATTCTTTAAGCTCGACAGTAATAAATCCCAAACCTTAAGCATTTCAGAGTACATTTGCTCAGACTTTAAGTTGGTATGTTCTAGTTTAAGATTCGTTCCCCGGTCAACTTCATCAAGAGTGTAACAAATAGTCAACTGGTTTTCTGGCGTTCTATCTGTACCGTGATTGTCGCTCCAATATGTATACTGAAACTTCTGATTAGGGGTTAAGATATCAATTTTACCATAATCAATAAAGTCTTCACCGTTATTGTTTCCTTTAAGGATAATATCACTACCAACTTGCCAATCGGATATCACTTCTTTCAGAGGATAATATTGGATAATCTTTTCTGAATCGGTTAACGTGTCAAAGAGTAAACTCGGCGGTGCATTAATAAACAAGTTTTTTGTTATTGAAAAGCTTTTCATGATTTCTTGTCCTACAGCGTGAGCAGGAGAACTGGTATCATACGCAGTACCATCACCAGGCGTGGCACTGCAAATCCCTATTTTTAGCAGCTATGGCTAGTTAGAGCCTACGTTAACACTACCAAACGCGATCGCACTTTCTCTTGCCTTAACCCAAAATCGCCCCAACTGTGGCACTCTGGGATAATAGAAAACATACAGATAGTCTAGTTACAGAAATTATCCCGATGGTTATGCAAACACTTCCAACTCCTCAAACGGCTGCCAAACCCCCAGCATTGGATACCGTTATCCACCGTCGCCAAACCCGCCCGGTATCCGTCGGGAATGTCACGATTGGGGGCGGACATCCGGTGGTGGTGCAGTCGATGATTAATGAAGATACCTTAGATCTTGAGGGTTCCGTGGCTGGGATTCGCCGCTTGCATGAAATTGGCTGTGAGATAGTCCGAGTCACGGTTCCCAGTATGGCACACGCCAAAGCCCTCGCCCAAATTAAGCAGAAACTGATTCAGACGTACCAAGAGGTTCCCTTGGTGGCGGATGTTCACCACAATGGGATGAAAATCGCCCTAGAAGTCGCCAAGCATGTAGATAAAGTGCGGATTAATCCAGGGTTATACGTGTTCGAGAAACCAAAGAGCGATCGCACGGAGTATACTCAAGCTGAATTTGAACAAATTGGCGCAAAGATTAAGGAAACTTTAGCACCCCTGGTCGTTTCTCTCCGGGATCAAGGGAAAGCGATGCGAATTGGGGTGAATCACGGTTCCCTGGCGGAACGGATGCTATTTACCTACGGCGATACCCCAGAAGGGATGGTGGAATCGGCGCTGGAATTTATCCGAATCTGTGAATCCCTCGATTTCCGCAATTTGGTGATTTCCCTGAAAGCCTCCCGTGTTCCCGTCATGCTGGCGGCGTATCGGTTGATGGTACGGCGTATGGATGAGTTGGGGATGGATTACCCCTTACATCTGGGTGTTACAGAAGCTGGCGATGGGGAATATGGACGGATTAAGTCTACAGCAGGTATTGGTACTCTGTTAGCCGAAGGAATTGGGGATACGATTCGCGTTTCCCTGACGGAAGCGCCGGAAAAAGAAATCCCGGTTTGTTATAGCATTCTCCAGGCGTTGGGACTGCGGAAAACCATGGTAGAATATGTCGCCTGTCCGTCTTGCGGTCGCACCTTGTTTAATTTAGAAGACGTACTGCACGAAGTTCGGGAAGCAACGAAACACCTGACGGGTTTAGATATTGCTGTGATGGGGTGTATTGTTAATGGTCCAGGAGAAATGGCAGATGCGGATTATGGCTATGTGGGTAAGCAACCCGGTTATATTTCCCTGTATCGCGGACGGGAAGAGATTAAGAAGGTGCCGGAAACTCAAGGGGTTGCGGAGTTAATTAATTTGATTAAATCCGATGGTCTTTGGGTTGATCCCTAAGATGAGTGGGGTACGAGCGATCGTACCCCTAAAATCACATTAGCAGAAGGTAGAAGGGAAAAAAGAAAGTTACGAGGTAAAAGGAAATGATATAGCCCTACGGGGTACGGAAAGGACATTCCCCTGTTGCCTATTGCCTGTTGCCTGTTGCCTTTTCACCCAATTGTATTGTCCTAACCTTAATGCGTAGTGCCATAACCGACCCTTTCTCTGGGACAGCAACAACAGGTTTAGTTGCTGCTGAACAGGGATTACAAGCTCATTGTTTAGATATTAATCAATTTCTGATCTGGCTGGGTAATGCCAAATGCCGGAATTATTCGAGTTCGGAACTGGATGACTTGAATCAGAGAATTAAAAGAAGCATTTATCAATGTAAAGGTCTGATTGATCAAGAGTGCTGGACTCCTAATATTTATAACATTACTCGCTGGTGGAGTACACATACATTAAAAATTCTAGCAGCACTTCGACAAGCCTTGGTCAGCGAATTTGGTGAACCGAAAGAGGATGATATTTCTTCCTTGGCATGGGTGGCTTTTTGCCGTTTAGTGATTGAAACCTCTTCCGCCGCCTTTAATCATGTGTCTATGTCGTTTCATCAGCAAGTTACTCGGTATGAAGTTGAACAAATTGAACAGCTTTACCAAATTATTGTTGAAGCGATAATTAATAGTATCAGTCACCCTTTAGCAGGTAAAGCAACAGTATTCTATGCTGATTCACGGTACTCTGTATCCAATGACATGAAATATTCTCATGTCGTAACCTCACCACCTTATCCCAATCGGATGAGTTACATTCGTGAACTTCGTCCGTATATGTATTGGACAAAGTTTCTAGATACTGCCAAAGAAGCAGGTGAGATAGACTGGCAAGCGATTGGAGGAACATGGGGTGTGGCGACGAGTAGATTACAGAATTGGGACTCTAATGAAATCGAATGGTCAGCTTCGTTGAACAGGATTGTTTCCCAAATTGAGGAATCAGAAAATAAGAATGCTCAGCTTATGGCAAAGTATGTCAAGAAATATTTCTATGATCTGCACTTGCATTTAGATAATTTGCGTCACAACTTACAGGATAATGCAGTGCTGTCATACATTGTCGGGAATTCTTCGTTCTATGGGATTTCGGTTAATACGGAAAAACTTTTGGAAGAATCATTACACCAACTTGGATATACCAATATTGGTAGTAACGTTATTCGCAAGCGAAACAGCAAGAAAGAACTGTTTGAATACTGTGTTTATGCGACATGGAAAGAGAATAGAAAATAGCAATAAATCAAACGGACAACATGTGCCAACTTAAAAGCCGCAGGGAGCGATCGCGCAATTGCAGGTTGGTTGAAGTAGGATGAGGTAGAGCAAGAGTTGGAGTCGCGATCGCGATTGAAAACCAGTAACGACTGATTGGCTGGGCGTCAGTTTTGGCTAATTATCAAGAATTAATATCAATAGTAAAAATAAATCATTAGACAAGATTCGGCATCTATCGCAAGAGGGATAAGATGCAAATATCTGGTAAATCAAGGCTTCTATGTCCTAGTGCCGAAGAAAAATCTGCCCAATTTCAGATTACTTGTTGCAAATAAACCCATTAACCTGCATCATTTATGAATAGATAGCAAAAAAACTTTATAGAGGTTTCACAATGAGTACCTACGCACAAGAACTCAGAGCGACGGCACAGGCAATGGTTGCCCCCAGCAAGGGTGTCTTGGCGATGGATGAAAGTAACGGCACTTGTAATAAGCGATTGGGGAAGGTTGGTATCGACCAAACCGAAGAGATGCGTCGCACCTATCGCGAGTTAATTTTGACCACGCCTAACTTGGGGAATTACATCAGTGGCGCGATTCTCTATGATGAAACCATTCGCCAATCGACCAAAGACGGGATACCGTTTCTCAAGGTGATGACCGATACGGGGATAATCCCTGGAATTAAAGTGGATACTGGCGCCAAAGACATGGCAGGTTTCCCTGGGGAAAAAGTCACCGAAGGACTCGATGGTCTGCGCGATCGCATTGCGGAGTATTATCAAATGGGCGCTCGCTTTGCCAAGTGGCGGGCAGTGATCACGATTGGTGATGGCATTCCCAGCCGGGGTTGTATTGAGGCAAATGCCCATGGATTAGCCCGGTATGCCCAACTCTGTCAGGAAGGGGGTTTGGTTCCTATTGTGGAACCCGAAGTGCTGATTAATGGGGATCATACTCTGGAACGCTGTTATCAGGTAACCGAAGAAACCCTACGCACGGTTTTCAATCAGCTTTATACTCAGCGAGTCGCCTTCGACCAAATGATCCTCAAACCCAGTATGGTCATTTCTGGGAAGGATTGCCCCAACCAAGCCAGTGTGAATGAAGTGGCAGATGCGACGGTGCAATGTTTAATGAATTCAGTTCCAGCATCTGTGGCGGGTGTAGCATTCCTGTCTGGGGGTCAAAGTAATGAGCAAGCATCGGCTCACTTGAATGCGATGAATGTGAAGTATGCAGAGCAAGCGCCTTGGTCCATAAGCTTCTCTTATGCCCGTGCTATTCAGCAACCTGCTTTGGAAGCATGGAAGGGGAAAGAATCCAATGCGTCTTTAGCTCAAAAACTGCTGCTGCATCGGGCGAAGTGCAATAGTGCTGCCCATGATGGTAAGTATACACCTGAGATGGAGAAAGAACTGGAACCTGTAACCGCTTAGGTTGAATAGCACTGAAAAGCGTGCATTTTGGGATTGCCCAAACCCTTGATATACCGTAGGGTGGGCATTGCTTACCAGCCTTAAGTAAGTGCCATTCCGTTTAAGTTCATTCTCAGGACTTACTCAGGTTGAACCGTTGAACAAGCATCTGTAGGGGTAATTATGAATTGCCCCTACTTAATTCGGAAATGAGTTATTCTGAAACCAAGCCTGGAAAGGCAGGCGTTCTCTTATCTGGTCAAGAGGAAATACATGACAGCGCTGGAAGCTTTGCAATCTGTCCAATTTGTCACTGTAAAAGGCAAGCGTTTAGCCGTTATCAGCGCCGATGAATGGGAAGCGCTAATTGAATGGTTAGAAACCCTCGAAGATGTACAAATTGCCCGGACAGCATTTGCCGACTTAAAAGCAGCAGGGGGCGATCGCGCGGTTGCAGGTTGGTTGAAGTGGGATGAGGTGGAGAAAGAGTTGGAGTGAGTCGTTACACAGTCTATGTTACTCCTGATGCCTTTGGCGAAATCAAAAACCTTCCAGGGAATATTAAACAGCGCATCAGACGAGTAATTGGGGAATTAGCCGACAATCCCCGCCCACCTCAAAGCAAAATGCTTAACCTCCCCGATGTGGAAGCAGAGGTATGGCGGCTACGGTTAGACAATTGGCGACTATTGTACGCGATCGCAGAAACAGACAAAATTATCGATGTATTGGCTATCCGTAAACGCCCCCCTTACGATTATGGAGATTTAGAAACCTTACTGGAAGAGTTAGAGTAGCGATCGCGATCCCCCTTATAACTTAGTCCGCGTAGGCGGACTTTGTTTGTGTAGCAGCGATTTTAATCGCCGTGGCAAAAAGCAGATTGGGTATTATAACCTCATTTTTTTTAGCACTTTGTACAGTACCCCGATTAACAAATTCTGGGGAGTTGATCCCCCACTAGCATATCGACAATGCGTTCCGCCCCAAAAGCCGTTTGCAGTAATACCACACCCGCCGGGGAATCAATCACTTCACCGACAATACAGGAATCCTTTCCGGCTGGGTGAGACTTCATCACCGATAATACAGATTCAGCGTGCGATCGCGGTACAATAACTACCAGTTTTCCTTCATTGGCGAGATATAACGGATCTAATCCCAGAATCTCACAAACTCCATTCACCTCTTCCCGAATCGGAATCGACGCCTCATCCAGACGAATCCCCACTTCGGAACTTTGGGCGAATTCATTTAGTACCGTGGCGACACCACCACGAGTTGCATCCCGCATCGCGTGAATGTCAGGACAAACCTCAAGAATGGCATCTACCAACCCATTTAACGGTTGACAATCGCTTTTAATGTCGGTTGACAATGCCAATTCCCCACGGGCGATTAAAATAGCTGCACCATGATTTCCCAATTGACCATTAATAATTACTGCATCACCGGGTTGAATATGATGGGCGGAAATAGAAACATTTTCTCTAATCACACCAATTCCGGCTGTATTGATAAACAGTTTATCCGCCGAACCCCGATGAACAACTTTAGTATCCCCAGTCACTACCTTCACCCCAGCAGCATCGGCGGCGTTTTTCATACTGAGAACGACTTGCCGTAAGGTTTCAACTGGAAGTCCTTCTTCCATGATCATGCTACAGGTTAAATATAGGGGTTTTGCCCCACTAACGGCTAAATCGTTGACCGTTCCATTAATAGCGAGTTCACCAATATTACTACCGGGAAAAAATAGGGGATCAACGACATAAGAATCCGTGGTAAAGGCTAATCGATCGCCCTGAGTGATGAGTTGGGCGAGGGGAATTGTGGCTTGATCTTCGAGTTGGGAGAGGATGGGGTTATCGAAACTTCCGACAAAAATATCATCGATTAAATCCCGCATCGCTTTGCCACCACTACCATGTGCCAAGGTGATGGCGGTCTCTTTAACTTTATTCGGGCGGCGTCGGATTTGTTCGATTTTTTGGAAGAGAGGATTTTGGTTATTTGTCATTTGTCTTATGTCATTGGTCAAAACACTGATTTCACGGATTTCTTGGGGAGATAGGGGTAGGGAGGTGAGAGCTTATTGACACTGATTACACAGAGAATTTAGTTCTCTCATCAAGATAGGATGATTGGGATTTTTAGCGTCATTCGTCATTTGTCATTGTAAAGTTGGGGCGGGTGTAGGTGTAGGGTGCGTTAGCGTAAGCGTAACGCACCATTTCCAACGATAATAGTGAAAGTGAACCCCTACACAATGTCCCCATCTGACACACCGAGCGAAGTCGAGGTGTTCCCCATCTTCCCCTCACGATAACACTTATTCAACAGCCTCTAATTTAGGTGTGATGTTTCCCTCCTTTACCGGGTTTATCGGAATGTAATTCGCCGCCAACTGCCCAATTTTCGCGCTCAAATTCATCAATGTGAATTGTCACCCATTCTGGTTTCGTGCCCAAAGTGGAAACCAGGGTATCTGTGAGGGCTTTGGCGAGTTCACGTTTTTGATCAACCGAGTGACCTTTGGCAATTTGAACAGTAACAAATGGCATAACCGTTTATTCTCCACTCTAAACCTGTGTTTTAACAGTATTGTATGGGGGAAAACGGACGGATTCTGTAGTTTAATTATCGGTTTGAGTCAAGGGCGATTCCAGCATCTGTAGGGGCGGGTTTTACGAATAACTTGCAAGCAAAAACGGGTCACTTATGTAAACCTGCCCTGTTTCTATAGCGTTTTATATGAGTTGTGAACCCCACCCCTGCCCTCCCCTTGCTAAGGGGAGGGTTTGGGAGGGGTCAGATTTTCACATACAGCTTGGAAATGCTATAGTGTTGTTAATTAATCCAGGCGGGTCGCCCCTACAGGGGATTAATTGATACCTACAGCCGTTTTGGTGACTTTGGATAGGCGTCCATATTTGTAATACGCTGCACAAGCCCCTTCTGAAGATACCATACAAGTTCCAATTGGATTTTCTGGTGTACAAGCGGTACCAAAAACTTTACATTGCCAAGGTTTCATGACGCCTTTGAGGATTTCGCCACATTGACAGGCTTTGTGATCGGCGACGTGACGATTGGGAAGGGTAAATTTAACTTCGGCATCAAATTGGGCGTATTGGGGGCGAATTTTGAATCCGGAATTGGGAATATCACCGAGTCCCCGCCATTCAAATTTTTGCCGTACTTCAAAGACGGTATTCATGGCGTCTAAGGCGACGCGATTTCCTTGGGGTTGGACGATTCTATCATATTGGTTTTCCACCTCACAGCGCCCTTGAATCAGTTGCTGCAATATCATCCACAGGGATTGCAAAATATCCAAGGGTTCAAATCCGGAAACCACTAAGGGTTTTTGGTACTGTTGGGCAATAAAGTGATAGGGTTCTGTACCAATAACCATGCTGACATGACCCGGACCAATAAAGGCATCCAGTTGTAAATCGGGATTCTCTAATAAGGCTTGCAGGGCGGGAATGACTAGAACGTGATTGCAGAACATACTGAAGTTTTGCAGTCCTTCAGCATCGGCTTGCAGGATGGTTAACGCGGTACTAGGGGCGGTGGTTTCAAAGCCAAGTCCAAAGAAAACCACTTCTTTATCCGGGTTATCTTTGGCAATTTGCAGGCTATCTAGGGGAGAATAAACCATACGAATATCCGCCCCGGCTGCTTTGGCTTGGAGGAGGCTTTTCTGGGAACCGGGAACCCGCATGGCGTCACCAAAGGTGGTGAGGATTACATTAGGATAATCTGCGATCGCGATCGCGTCATCTAGGCGTCCCCTTGGCATGACACAGACGGGACAGCCGGGACCATGGATTAATTCGATGGTGTCGGGTAAGATTTCTTCGAGTCCATATTTAAAGATGGAATGGGTATGACCGCCACAGACTTCCATCACTTTTAGCGGTTGGGTTGATGTTTTGCCCAATTGAGTGGTTAAGGTTTGGATTTCTCGCAGTAGGGCTTTGGCTTTTTGGGGATCGCGAAATTCGTCAACGTATTTCATAGTTTGTCATTGGTCATTGGTCATTGGTCATTGGTCATTCGGTTAAGGCGAGTTCTTGGAGTAATTGTAAGGTTTCGGCGGCTTCTTGTTCGTCGAGGCGATTCATGGCGAAGCCGACGTGGACTAATACCCAATCGTTAATACAGGTGTCAATGGGATGATTGTCATCAATAATACAGGCAATATTAACTTGGCGTTGGACGCCGCCAATATTAACCATGGCGAGTTGGTGTTCTTTATCTGTTATTTCCGTAATTTGACCGGGAATGCCTAAACACATTTTTTTGTTGTCCTTTGTTGGTTGTTTGTTGTTTTGGGTAAGCTGAGGTTTGAATTTGGAGGAGGGCGGATTTTGTTGTTCCGTTAGTGGTGAGGAGGGCGGGTTTTGTTGTTCCGTTATTGGTGGGGAGGGCGGGTTTTGTTGTTCCGTTATTGGTGGATATTTGAATTGATTCCCTAAACCCGCCCCTACAAATTGTCCCTAAACCCGCCCCTACATCTTGCGGCGATTACGGCTTGTCCTAAGGATAGTCCTCCATCATTGGGTGGAACTAGGCTGTGTGTCAATACGTTCATCCCCATTCTCTCTAAATTTTCCCTGACTTGGGTCAATAAAATCCGGTTTTGAAACACACCTCCGGTGAGGATTACTTGGTTGCTGATTAAATCAGGACGTAACTGCTGAACCATAGTCGCGATCGCATCGGCTAATCCTTGGTGAAATTTGGCGGCAATGAGGGACTTTGACGCATTTTGCTGTAAATCGTCCAATAATGCAAGCCATAGGGGATAAGGATCTAAAATTAATTCTGTTTCCTGATCTAGTTTGCCAATTTTAAAGGGATATGCCCCCCCTTCTTTAACATAATTTAAGCTATCCGGCATAACCAGGGCTTCCATTTCAATCGCGGCTTGCCCTTCATAGCTACAGTCTGCCCGACAAATCCCCAAGGCTGCGGCGACTGCATCAAATAATCGTCCAGCAGATGAGGCGAGGGGGGAGTTAATCCCTTTTTCGATAAGTTGATTCAGCAGGTGATGAGGTTTTTGATCCAGAAATTGAATTAAGTCTAAGTCACCATACTCTTGTTTTAACTTGTTCCAGTCCAACGTTGCGATTAAATGGGCGTAGGTATTGCGCCAGGGTTGATAAATTGCCTGTTCGCCGCCAATCATGGCGATGGGTTTAAATTTGCCTAATCGTTTAAATCCTTGATAATCGGCTAACAGGAATTCTCCACCCCAAATTGTGCCATCTTCCCCATAGCCTAATCCATCTAAGGCGATTCCTAATAGGGGAGGAGTCGTGAGTGGGATGCTATTTTCTGCCATACAAGCGGCAATATGGGCATGATGGTGTTGGATAGGATGTAAGGAAAGATTATTAGCAGTTGCTAGTTCTTTCCCTAGTTTCGTCGATAGGTATTCGGGATGTTTGTCTGTCGCGATCGCACTCGGTTTATGGTCAAATAAGTTTAGGTAGAGATTGAGGGTGTTTTGGTAAGCGTTAAAGGCAGCAGCATTTTCTAAGTCTCCTAAATGTTGAGATAAGATGGCTTGTCCATCTCGCAATAAACAGAAGGTATTTTTTAGTTCACTCCCCATCGCCAGAATGGGTGGACATTTTTCAAATCCTGGGGGTAAATTAATCGGTTTCGGGGCATATCCACGGGCGCGGCGTAGGGTTTGGATGGAGAGGGTATGTCTTTCTTTAACGCTTCTATCGTTCACCGGATTGGGAAAACCTCTCTCCTGCGAGGAGAGAGGCTTTGAATTCTTCCCCAAGGTTTTAGGGTTGAGTTGAGACGGGATAACTCGCACTACTGAATCATCGACACGATTAACGATATCACGGTTATGCAGGAGCAAATAATCAGCGATTTTGCCTAATTTTAAACGGGCGTCTTGATTATCGATACATTGCGGTTCATCGGAGAGATTCCCACTGGTTAAAATAATCGGAGAATCTAGCTGTTGCAAAATCAAATGATGGAGGGGGGTGTAGGGTAGCATAAACCCCAATGTTGTTTGTCCCGGTGCAACTGAATCCGCAATTTTGGCTGTAGAGACGTTACCTGCAACGTCTCTACAATTGGCGCGGTTACTGGTTATATCAATTAAAACAATAGGTGCGGCGGGACTTTGTAATAATTCCTTTTCCTCGGCATTCAGAGTACAATACTGTTCAATAACCTCCAAATCTCGCGCCATTAAAGCAAAAGGTTTATGATACCGTTGCTTGCGCGATCGCAATCGTTGTACTGTGGTTTCATTGGTGGCATCACAGGCTAAATGAATCCCGCCTAATCCTTTAATCGCCACGATTTCCCCTTGTTTCAGCAGCGTACAAACGGTATCGATGGGGTTAGATGTATCAATCTTTTCACCATTCGCCCATTCTAACCATACCCTGGGTCCACAAACCGGACAAGCGATCGGTTGGGCGTGGAAGCGGCGATTTTCGATATCGTGGTATTCCCTCGCGCAATCAGGACACATCGCAAACTTCGCCATGCTAGTCTGTTTACGGTCATAGGGAATCGAGCGAATAATACTCAGGCGTGGTCCACAATGGGTACAATTCGTAAACGGGTAATTGTACCAGCGCGATCGCACATCAAAGGTTTCGGCTTGACAGTGAGGACAAGTGGCGGCGTCAGGGGGAATTTGGGTTTGAACGGTACTATTGACACTCTGGGTAATGGTAAAGTCATGGAACGTGCGATCGCCTGGATAAGAAGTACGGTCAATCGATTCAATCTTGGCAAGGGGAGGGCAGTCTGTTTGTAAGCGTTGCACAAAATCTGCGATCGCGTCCGTTGTTCCTGATACGTAAATTAAGACACCTTGACCATCATTACAAACTTCTCCGACTAGATTACACGCCTTTGCCAAACGATACACCGTTGGGCGAAATCCCACCCCTTGTACTGTACCGCGCACGCGAATTTCTTCTTGGCTGATTATGGATGGATGATTGTTTATTGCCATTTGCCTAATCTAGACAATCCTCCGCTATTGTAATTGATAAAATAGAACAAGCCAGGGATTCAAATCCCTGGCTAAAAGCTTAAGTCGTCTAAAGACGACTAAACACGGGTTTTAGTCCACTTCAGTGGACTTAAGCTATAAGCCATGAACTTGAGAACAGTGTGTTTTCATTTCCGACCAAATTGAAGCGATTGACGCTTTTGAACAAGGACTCAATGCTTAGTGAATAAAAATGTTAACAACCTGTCGCAACGACCCGCCAGGGATTCAAATCCCTGGCTAAAAGCTTAAGTCGTCTAAAGACGACTAAACACGAGTTTTAGTCCACTTCAGTGGACTTAAGCTATAAGCCAAGAACTTGAGTTCTTGGCGGGTGACGGGAGGTTACTAAACGTTTAAAATATAAGTCTGAGTCTGACAGATTTAAGAGGAATGGTTGTAGGTTGGGATGTTCCCAGGAAACCCAACATCAAAGGCTAAGGTTCCCTTACTACGAACGAACTTAGATGGGTTTGTCGCCACGTTGCGTCTGCTTTGCGATTTGTGGGTATTTCTAACACTCGAATCCCTTTACTCGGTAATGAACTCAGTAATTGCTGCAATTGTTGCCACGATTCAATACGTTGATACTCTACCCTGTATGTTAAACATAATTGTGCAAAGTCTATATGTTGGGGGGTGGCAAAGAATTCTTCAAAGGGTGGCTCAAAGTCGGAAATGGGTAACATCTCAAAAATACCACCGCCGTTATTATTGATTAAGATGATGGTGAGATGACCAGCAAATTTATTGTTGAGTAAAAAACCATTGGTATCATGTAATAAGGCTAAGTCTCCGGTTAGCATTACGGCACTCTGATTCCGGTGAGCAATGCCTAATGCTGTGGATAAAGTGCCATCAATGCCATTCGCACCGCGATTAAACCAGGGCTGAATTTCTGTATTCCCTGGTGACCAAAAGAATTCGACATCCCGCACGGGCATACTATTGGCAATAAATAAGGGTGTTCCTGGCGGCAAAGATTGAGAGAGTAACCAAGCGGCTTTTCCTTCAAATAATTGCGGCATTTCTGCCATGGTTTTATCAACAGCTTCCCTTATTTGCGTTTCTGCGTCATACCATTTTTTGAGGTAATGTGGGTTTTGTGGTGAGACAGTTCTCTCCTGTTCCTTTATCAGGGTGGGTTGAGTTACGTTATCAGTTTTGTCAACAACGTTATCTGTAAAACCCGCGCCTACAGTCTGATTTTGTGTCTTATTTGTTGTTATCCATTGCCCGATTGCTTCGATAGAAATCCGCAGATGCGTGGTTTTCCCATGCAGGGCATCTAAGTTATGATGACAGGGGTCAATAATCCAGCGTTGGGGTTGATAAGTATTTAACCAAGCGCGTAGTTCTTTACTGGTGGGAAGTTCGCCAATTTGAATAACAAGAGTCGGTGTTAGGTGTTGAGCCAGTTGGTGATTCCGGAGGATTAAGTCATAAGTGGAAATGAGATAAGGATTCAGGTGAGCGTAGTTTCTTAGGGGAGAAAGCCCTTCGGCTAATAGGGGAAAGTTTAGAGATTGCGAAAGTTGGGCAATTGCCTGACAATAGGCTTTAGGGTTTTGGGGTTGGGCTAACCCGGCAATAATTAAACCGCGATCGCACGCTTGCCAATCTGAATAGGGAATCCTGTGCAGAGGTGCAGGAGAGAGGGGATGCACAGATGCAGGAGTAACAGCGGCAAAGAAATCCTCAGCCTGGAATTGGGATTGTAACTCAGTGACGGCTGGATCAGGAATCGGTGCCAGAGGATCACGGAAAGGGCAATTTAAATGTACTGGACCGGGAGTAGGAAAGCGCGATCGCTCCCAAGCGTGAATCACGGTTTGTCGCAGATATCTCAACATCCCGATTTCCAGAGACGGTACGGCTAATTCCGTTTGCCAGTTGGGATAATTGCCATAGAGTTTTACTTGGTCAATCGTTTGCCCCGAGTGACAATCGCGTAGTTCTGGGGGACGATCTGCGGTTAAAATTAATAGAGGAACGCGGCTTTCTCGTGCTTCAATAATCGCGGGATAGAAATTCGCCCCGGCTGTCCCCGAAGTACAAACCAACGCCACAGGTAACCCTGATTTCCGGGCAACTCCCAAGGCGAAAAATGCAGCCGAACGTTCATCGAGAATCGGAATTGCCTCAACTTGGCTGTGTTGTGCAAAAGCAACAGTAAGCGGGGTGGAACGTGAACCGGGACATAAGACGGCAGTGGTTAATCCCAACCGCGTTAACGTTTCCACCAGTATAGAAGCCCAGACAGTATTGGTATTACGAAAGTCAATTAGCATCGCACCCAATACTATAGCGCTACGCGCTAGGCAATGGGCAATAGGCAATGGGCAATAGTGAAGAAAAATGCTTACCTTACAAGGGATTGAGCGATTTAAATTTTTCTTCTTTTGTCCTAACGTGTGCGCGTAGTGTCGTGGCACACCTTAGCAAGATGAATTAGAATTACGCCCGGAAACTGTAGGGGCGCAAAGACTTGCGCCCGATTCAATGGTCAAATCTATTCCACAATTTTAGCTGTGCCACGCCAGTAGTGCTATATAGCAGAAGCGTCTGGTTGTTGAGGTCTAAAGTTCTGTAGGGGTACGACATGTCGTACCCCTACAATGTCCTACCCCTACGATTCAGCGTCTGTGGGTCAATCCTAACTACAAACGAATCTCGGCTGTGACTAAATCATTACCTGCCCGTTCCAGATGGAACCCCACTTTTTCCGCCACCTTCTGCATCGGCACATTTTCTGCCAGAATATCAGCAGTAATCCGCGTCAGTTTCTCTTGGCGACCCACTTGAATAATCCGTTTCAGTAATTCCGTTCCTAATCCGCGACGCTGATAGGGGTCACTAATTAACATAGCGAATTCCCCTTCATTAATCCCATGCATCTTACTCAATCGCGCCACGCCCAAGATTTCGTGTTCTCCGGTTTGCGGATTTTTATAGTCCGCCACCAGTGCCATTTCCCGATCGTAGTCGATAAAGCAGATGCGGGTTAATCGTTCATGGGCAATCCGCCGACTCAGCTTCATTAAGCTGAAATAACGCAAATAGACACTTTCCTCCGATAGCGTTTGGTGGAATTGCACGATTAAGGGTTCATCCTCTGGACGAATCGGACGAATGGTCACCGACGTACCATCATTAAGCTGCCATGGGGTGACGTACTGCCGAGGATAGGGACAAACCGCCGTTTTGGGGAGTTGGTTTTCCTCTACGTCAAGATCATGAAGGATAATCCGCGCATCTAGGGCGATGAGTCGATCTGAAGACGCTTGCAGGGGATTAATGTCAATTTCTTTGATCCACCGCTGTTCAATCACCAACTGGCTAAAGCGAACCATAATTTGCTCAAGTTCGCCTAAATCAACAGCTTGGCGTCCCCGTACTCCTTTGAGTGCCTTATAGATTTGCGTCTGTTCGATCATCCGTCGCGCCAGGGTAGTATTCAGAGGTGGGAGTGCGATCGCCCGATCCTTGAATACCTCAACTAACTGTCCCCCAGACCCAAACACTAACACCGGTCCAAACTGCGGATCAACAATGCTGCCGATAATCAGTTCATAAGCACCATCCTGGCGCACCATTTCCTGAACCGTAACACCCAGGAAATGTTCAGCCCCAACTTTCTCAGTTACCGTGGATTCAATCGTCTTATACGCCCAGCGCACCGCTTCTTCATCGGTGAGATTCAACTGCACCCCACCCACATCGGTTTTATGGGTAATGGTTTCCGAGAAGAGTTTCAACACCACCGGGTATCCCAGGGAATTTGCCCAATTTACCGCATCCTCTTCTGTTTTTGCCACCCCAGTATGTACAATCGGGATATTATAGGCAGCGAGCAGTTGTTTCGATTCCAACTCCGTCAGAATCGTCCGTCCCGCCTTGCGTGCCGTTTCAATCATCTTCTGGGCTGAAGCGCGATCGGGTCCGGTTTCTTCGGATGAGGGTAAAATTGGCGTTTCGTAGATCCCACTCAGGTTGTAGCTGTACTGCCACATTAAATTAAATAACCGCGCCGCATCATCGGGGTAGGGATAGGTGGGAATACTAGCACGGTTGAGTAAGGTTTCCCCAGTTTTGGTTTCTGATCCTCCCATCCAACTGGCAAACACAGGTTTTCCAGCTTTCTGGGCATAAGGTTTTAACTGTTCGGCAATTTGAGTCGGATCAGTCATGGCTTGGGGTGTGAGAATCACCAGCAAGCCATCGCTGTTGGGATCTTCAACCGCAATATCTAAAGCTTTGGTATAGCGATCGGGGTCAGCATCACCGAGAATATCAATGGGATTACCATGACTCCAATGGGTGGGCAGGATTTCGTTCAGGGCAGTTACCGTATCCTCAGAGAGTTCTGCCAATGCACCACCCGCGCTAATTAAGGCGTCTGTTGCTAACACCCCTGGTCCGCCAGCATTGGTAATAATCGTCAAGCGAGGTCCTTTGGGACGACGGGGTTGTTTTGCCCACACCTCCGCCATATCAAACAGTTCAGAGATGGTATTCACCCGCACCACCCCACAACGGCGGAAGGCAGCATCCAGGACATTATCACTACCCGCCAAAGACCCAGTATGGGAGGCTGAGGCTTTAGCGGCGGCTTCGGTTCGCCCAGTTTTAATCACAATAATCGGCTTGGTTAATGCCACTTCCCGCGCCGCTGAAAGGAAGGATCGGGCATCGCCAATGGATTCCATATAAATAACGATGCTATGGGTGTGAGGATCATCACCCAGATAGTAAATCAGATCCCCCCAACTTACATCCATCATCGAACCAATGGAAATAAAGGCGCTAAAGCCCACATTTTCCCAAAAACTCCAATCGAGGACAGCAGTACATAATGCCCCACTCTGACTAATAAACGCCAAATTACCCGGACGCGCCATGGTACTGGCAAAGGTAGCATTTAACCCACTGCGCGGACTCATTAAACCCAGGCAATTCGGACCAATAATTCGCATCTTGCCCCGGGCGGTTTCCAGGATTTGCTTTTCTAATTCAACTCCCTTAGAACCCGTTTCTTTAAATCCCGCTGAAATAATAATCGCACTTTTTACGCCAACCTCAACGCACTCTTGGACGACTCCGGGTACGAAAGGGGCGGGTATGGCAATGATCGCCAGATCCACGGGATCAGGTATATCTTTAATACTCGAATAAGCAGGAATTCCCAAGACACTATGGCGTTTGGGATTCACTGGAAAAATGGTTCCCCCGAAGGGATTACTCATTAAATTCCATAGCAGGGTTCGCCCGACACTGCCCTCTTTATCCGTCGCCCCAATCACAGCAACGGTATCGGGGGCGAAGAAGGAGTGCAGGGGTTGACGTTCCGAACGCAGAATATCATACGCTGGATCGGTGGTTGGTTTAAGTGGCTTAACCATTGTTTTTTCCTTTCCTTAATTAATACTTCTGGGGAAAAATTGAAACGGAACGGTTAACACTGAACACACAAGGACTAAAACCTAGGGTTCTCCCTGATAATCTGCCATCTCAGTTGGGGAAGGTGGGGAAGATGGGAAGGTGAGGAAGATGGGGAAGATGGGGAAGGTGAGGAAGATGAGGAAGATGAGGAAGGTGGGGAAGATAATAGTTTGAAGTTCTACCCTTCACTTGGTTCGAGGGCATGGCGCTTTTATTAACTCCCCCAGCTCCCTCTGCTCCCCCGGCTCCCCCGGCTCCCCCGGCTCCCCCGGCTCCCTCTGCTCCCCCAGCTCCCTCTGCTCCCCCATCTCGGTGCAACCTGATGATAATTGAGTTGGCGATTCCGCTTGTATTGCCAACAGGCGATGAATATGAATCAGGGCGTCGGTAACTCCCTGTTGGGCAATGGGTGAGAGGGTTTCGCCAAACTCGAAGTCAACAGCGGGGATAGTAACCAGCCAAGCGGAGGGAGAATGATCATAAAGGACTTGGGCTAACGCTAACAGCGATCGCGGATCACAATGATGCCCGACCGAGATTGTATCAGCATCCTCCGATCGCAGGGGAAAGACTTGCACCGTGGCTGTCTCTCCAGATACCGGATAAGCATCCACAAAAATCGCCCCCTCCACCGTAGCTAAGGTTTGTGCCAATTCTGGAGTCAGTTGGTGCAGGGGAAGCGATCGCACTCCCAAAAATCCCCACTCTTGTACCTCCATTGCCACAACTTGACCCACACCGTCATCCCGCCGCAGTGTATTCCCATAGCCAATCACCACCCATTGGTCATTTGTCATTGGTCTTATGTCCTTTGTCCTTCGTCAGGCTTGACTGGATGTTTACAGACCGTAACATCATTCCCTTGATCTCCACTGACCTAACTTAGCAGTATTCTAACTGGACTTCTTTCTTATGATTTTGCAAATACTTCACTACCTCTTCTACTAAATTTCGGCGGATGGAAATGTTTTTGGGTAACAGCGGATTTTGGTAAAATTCGTTAATTTTCTGCCCCACCAAGAAGAGTACCGAATCCGCCATCAAGATTTCCTTCGCCAGCATCGCTGCACCATTGCGATCACTCGGTAGGCGATCGATATCACATTTACATTTTTTTAAGATTTCTAGGCTTTTGGAGATAGTTAATATCCCTTCAGTTACCAGGTCAATTTGGCTTAACTTACCAATCGGCGGCAAATCCGGTCGCATCGTGGCAATATCCATTTCCACCTCTTCACCCAGATATTTCCCCACAATATTTCCCGTGGTGCCGCCACAGATCACTTTTCTACCCTCAAAATTTAATAAGCGTTCCACATAAACCTTGTCGTGACGTTGATCTAGAGGGGGTCCGGTAAAAATCATTAACTCATTACGCTTTCGCACACAGACGCCCACAAACGTGGCATCATCCCCAATTTTCCCTTGATAGAGGTTGTGCGTTTCGCCAATCACTTTACGGACAATATTACGAGCAGTGTAGGTATCCCGAATATATAAGCTTTCAATGTATTTGGCAATATTTTCCCAGCCCCAGCCAAAATTTAAGACCGCACCCAGCCCCGCATACAAGACGCCATCACTAATCGCCCCCAGGAAATCTCCCCGTTCTAAATGCCCTTCTGAAATAACAATGTCTTTCTCCAGAATTTTCTCAGTTCGGGTTTCAACGGGAACAGGTTTTCCTTTCCTAAAATGAAAAATGGGTGGGTTATCAAAGTTTATAACTTTAAATTTATTGGTTTTATGATTAATACGAATTATAGTAAAGGTGGCGTAAGCAATTTTGCGGACACTACAAATTGGCAATGTACCAATCACCGTTTCAATTACCTCGGTTAGAGGCAGATCGGCATTCAACATGGTGATCAAGATTTCCGTCGTCAGCGTTGCCAGGATATTAGCCTTGACACCACTTCCCAACCCATCCGATAAAACAATCGTCGTTTTATCCTTTGTCTTGATAAACTTAACCTGATCGCCACATAGTTCCTCTCCCTTTTTATTTAAGCTTAAATCATAGATATCTAGAAAATGATCACGACTCATAAGCTTTTATATTATATAGTTAAACGACTGCTCCCCCTGCTTCCAGACGCGCCATGGCACGTCTCTACATTGCTCCCCAGCTTCCCCAGCTTCCTAACCTATCTTCTACCCCATCTCCTGTTCCACCATTTGAATAATTTTCAATAGACTCACCTTCGTCGTTGCCGTTGTTTCTCCCAATATTCCGGCAATTTCTTGGACAACTTTCATTTGATTATCCACCACCTCATTAACCTTTTCCACCGTTTCTCGCTTAACTTTTATCAATTCTCGCTTACGCTGTAATTCATAACTCATATTCACCAAAATAGCTGCAATTATATTTTCCTCTTTAATCGGAAAAATAACTTCTCTGACATAAAGTTGGTGATTCGCGTACTCTTTTTCCTTCCCCTGAATCACCTCATCCTGATCCCAGACCCGTTGAAAATCACTGACATCCGTCAAAATTTTGGAGGCGGACTGACCAATAGCCGCCTCCTGTTCCACATTAAACATTTTGCAAAACGCAGGATTCACCAACTTAATCGTCATATCTTTATCCACGACAATCAAACCATTTGGGTCATACTGCCACAATAATTCCCACAAACTCTTATCGTTATTCGCCATAGTATTTATTCTTCAAGTTGCTATACCAAAGCTAACTGAAATGTATTGTTCCCTGTTCCCTGTTCCCTCTCCTCACCCTAAATCACCTCCTCTCCCTAGACATCATTGAATACAGGGCAGAATCTCTTGTTTAAACTTTTGCTCAACATTATTCGCATTGATATTGACAAAGAATTTATCCTTAAACTTCATCACAATACCAGCGCTACAGGTCTCTAAACAAAAAGACCCCTTTAATTCAACCTTATCCTCCAAATTGTAGGTGCTAATCAACTGCTGAATTTTGGGTAATACTTCATAAACACCCAATTGATGACAGGCTGAACCCATACATAAATAGAGATTTTCTTTCCCGTCCATGGTCTACACCTCAATCTTACTGCACGTTCAGCCCCTGTCTTTGAAAGATGTCCATAACCTGCTGTACCTGTTGGGGCGTTGGCGAGGGTGTGTCTTTAAGCTGATAGTCATACCCTAGCTGTTGCCATTTATACTCTCCCATTTTGTGAAACGGCAGAACTTCGACTTTTTCCACATTGCCCAAGCTAGAGACAAACTGGGCTAATCCCTCGATACTCTCTAGGTTATCGGATAAATTGGGAACTAGGACAAAGCGAATCCAGGTTGGCTTTTGAATCTCACTCAGATACTGGGCAAATGCGAGTGTGGGTTCTAGGGAAACGTTGGTAATCTTAAAATAAATTTTGGGATCAAAGGATTTGATGTCTAACAAGACCAAATCGACATGATCCAGCACAGGTTTAGCCACATCCAAATTCACATAACCCGACGTATCCAGGGCGGTATGAATCCCTTGGTCTTGGCAACGTCGGAAAATTTCGCGGACAAACTTCGGCTGCATCAAGGGTTCACCCCCTGTTATGGTAACGCCGCCGCCAGAAAAGCGCATGTAGGAACGATACTTTGGGATCTGGGTCATCAGTTCATCAACGGTAACCTCCTGACCTTCACGGATACAGCGGCTATCCGGATTGTGACAATAAAGACAACGCAGGGGACAACCTTGGGTAAAAATAACAAAGCGGATACCTGGACCATCCACTGTACCGCAGCTTTCTAAGGAGTGAATGCGTCCAGTTACTGAGGTTTTGGGAGTGGCGATTGGGGATTGAGAAATTGATGATTGCATTACCATAGTTCGATTTTTGAGGTTTGATTGTTTCAGACGTGCCATTACAGCACTTTCTAACACGGTGTAGTACAGTAACGATGAGACAGTGCGTTTCTACTCTTGGAAATTGTGTATCACATCGAGTCTGAAAACGCTGTATTCGTCTGTAGGGGCGTGTTTTATGACTAATGTTTACAGAAACCTAGATGTAACTAAACTTGCCCTGAATGAATATTGAATGGATTAAGGTGTGGTCAAACAATAGCGAAGCGTTGCGGCGGGGGTGTGGGGGGGTCGCAACGTCCCCACTGGGGGGTCTGGGGGGCTAGCCCCCCAGAAAAACGGACTTGTCTACCTAATCAGGTAAAAGGAACTCCGCCTAAATCCGTTCGTGGAATGTGCGATTAATCACATCCAGTTGCTGTTCGCGGGTTAACTTAATAAAGTTCACCGCATAACCCGATACCCGAATCGTTAATTGCGGGTATTTCTCCGGATGATCCATCGCATCCAGCAGGGTATCGCGATTGAAGACATTGACGTTGATGTGATGACCTTCATCATGGAAATACCCATCCAGCATTCCCACCAAGTTGTTCACCTTAGCATCATCCGTCTTACCCAACGCTTGGGGGACAATGGAGAACGTATAAGAAATCCCATCTTGGGCGTGTTCATAAGGTAGTTTCGCCACGGAAGCCAACGCTGCGATCGCGCCATTGCTATCACGACCATGCATCGGGTTCGCACCAGGGGCAAAGGGTTCCCCAGCTTTGCGCCCATCGGGGGTACTTCCGGTCTTCTTCCCGTACACTACATTGGAGGTAATCGTCAGAATCGACTGGGTAGGAACAGCGCCGCGATAGGTCTTATTCTTGCGGACTTTATCCATAAACGCTTTCACCAGGTTGGCAGTAATCTCATCCACTTGATCATCATTATTGCCAAACTTGGGATAATCGCCTTCCACCTCATAGTCTACGGCGAGACCTTGATCATTGCGAATAACTTTCACCTTGGCATATTTAATCGCCGATAACGCATCGCCAACCACCGACAAGCCAGCAATCCCACATGCCATTGTCCGATAAACATCCCGGTCATGCAGCGCCATTTCCAAACGCTCATAACAATATTTATCGTGCATGTAGTGGATCACATTCAAGGTATTGACGTAGAGTTTCGCCAACCACTCGATCATTTGGTCGAATTTCCCCATCACCTCGTCATAATCGAGGTACTCTGAGGTAATCGCTGCCAGTTCTGGACCGATTTGTTCGCCCGCTTTTTCATCCTTACCACCATTAATCGCATAGAGTAAGGCTTTTGCCAGGTTAACCCGTGCGCCAAAGAACTGCATCTGTTTGCCAATCGGCATCCCCGAAACACAGCAGGCAATGCCATAATCATCACCATAGTGCGATCGCATCAGGTCATCGTTCTCGTACTGAATCGAACTGGTTTCTACCGATACCTTGGCGCAGAACCGCTTAAAGTTAATCGGTAGCCGTTCTGACCACAGGACGGTTAAATTTGGTTCCGGTGCAGGACCCAAGTTATAAAGGGTATGCAAGAACCGGAAACTCGTCTTCGTCACCAACGGACGACCATCTTCACCCATTCCGCCAATGGCTTCGGTTACCCAAACTGGGTCACCAGAGAACAGTTCATTATAAGCTGGCGCCCGCAGGAAGCGTACCATCCGCAGTTTCATCACGAAATGGTCAATTAATTCCTGCACCTCGGATTCATTCAGCGTGCCGTTATTTAAATCCCGTTCCACATAAATATCCAGGAACGTAGACACCCGTCCCAAGGACATCGCCGCGCCATTTTGTTCCTTCACCGCACCCAAATAGCCAAAGTACGTCCACTGTACCGCTTCTTGGGCAGTTGCCGCCGGACGGCTAAGATCACAGCCATAGCTAGCTGCCATTTCCTGAAGTTCATTTAGCGCCCGGATTTGTTCAGAAATTTCTTCCCGTTGCTGAATAACCGACTCATCAATCGCATCGAATTCCAGAGAATCTTGCTGCTGTTTTTTATCAGCAATTAAACGGGTGATTCCATATAATGCTACCCGGCGATAGTCACCAATAATTCGACCTCGACCATAGGCATCCGGTAACCCCGTAATAATCCCAGAATGTCGCGCTTTCCGCATTTCCCGCGTATAGGCATCAAACACGCCATCATTATGGGTTTTGCGATAGTTGGTGAAAATCTCTTCTGTTTGGGGATCAAGCTGATAGCCGTAAGCTTCGAGGGATTTCTTAACAACTCGGATACCACCCAAGGGCATAATTGCCCGTTTTAACGGTTTATCGGTTTGGACACCGACAATTTGTTCCAGGTTTTGATCAATATAACCCGGTGCATGGGCGGTGATACTGGTGGGGACTTTGGTATCGACATCTAAAATACCCTTTTCCCGCTCTTGCTGCATCAAATCGCAGACGTTTTGCCAGAGTGTTTTCGTCCGTTCCGTTGCTCCGGCAAGGAAAGAATCGTCTTGTGTATAGGGGGTGTAATTCTTTTGGATGAAATCCCGGACATTAATTTCATTCGTCCATTTACCGGGATTAAAATCCTGCCATTGTTCGCATAAAACACTAGCTGTTTCATGTTTTTGCGTAGATGTGTTAGGGGCAACTGTCCCAACCATAGGCATTATTTACCTCTTTTTTTGTGCAAACTTTTGAACGTTAGACGTAGCCCTGACCATTCTTTTAGAAATTTTGGTCAACAGTCTAAGGTGATTGTGATTCTACTAAAAACTCGTAGCGTTTTATTTGTACCTCAGGCTCTTGACTCTAGTCATGGGTCTATAGGAAGAACAGTAAGGTTTATCCTAACTAAATCTATTCCTTGCGGTCTATTTAGCCTGGACGTTTACCGCTCTCTCTAACTGTCTATCTCTATCGTAACTCCATCGATATTAAATCAGCAAATTTTGGAGAAGTCAATCTACTGCTTTACAAATATTTTTTATGTCAAGGTTGGGTGATTTTTCGAGAAGATGTGGGGATAATACCTACCCATTCCAATCAGTTTGGTGTTAAAATAGAAGGATATTTCAAAAAGAATCCCCCCACACCCCATACCCCACACCCCACACCCAGTATCCTATCGTGGGTAATGTGGCTTACAGCAGTTTGCTCTGCTATGCGGTACATTGTCGATCCCCCTAAATCCCCGTGCAATAAAAGCGAAGCATCCTCTGGTTTCCCCCTTTTGAAGCAGGGCTAATTCCGCAGTGATGAGAGAAAATTAGGGCGACCAGGACTATTCAGACGGCAAGACGACTCTGGGCTAGAAGAACACCATTAGAACACATATAGCAATCCTATTTAGGTTGTGGCAATTTTCAAAACTGAAACCCTTGCTATACCTAGGTTTCAAGCTCTTCACTGGTTGCGTCCTATTTAGGATTGCTATAGTTACTTTACGCGATCGCTCTTTCCACTAGCACTGGCTGAGGAGCTTGTTGCCACAAAGGTTCTAGGGTTTAGCTCAAAGACGCGATCGCTCTTTCCACTAGCACTCACCTAGGAGCTTGTTACCACAAAGGTTCTAAGGTTTTCGATTAAACATGGTTGCAAGATTTAGTGTACGCGCTTATCCTGGTCGCCCTAATTTTCTCTCATCACTGCGGAATTAGCCCTGCCTTTTGAAGGGGGACGGAAGGGGGATCGACAATGTACCGCATAGCAGAGCAAACTGCTGTATCTGTCAATTGGGCAGAGGTTGCACGGGACAATCCTTTGAGCAATACACTTCGACAAAACGAATCGTCGCCGTATCCTTATACTCCTTCGTCTGGTTAAATTCCTTTTGTGGTGAGGGATAGACCCCAGCCAAGCTATCATCATTCGCTGCACCAAGCCGAAATGTCATGTCAGGAGACGGGTGTTGAGCAAACTTGACGTATTCCCGTGACTCGTTAACAGTGTGATAGGTCAGAGTTGCCTCTCCGTAAACCTCTTCTGCTTGCTTGAGGGGGGTTCCGGGTCTAACACCCTCAGCCGTTTGATAATTGGGATTGTCTGTCACTAGCGCCTCGATGATATCGTCATCACTCATCGGTATTCCCGCCGGATACAAGATGTAGTATTGGGGTTTACCCTCTTGAACGATCGCGATCGCATCAAAATCGACCATGAATGGTGACGTCACCTGAAACTCAGCTTGATCAGCCAGCAATTCTTTCAGTTCACCCAGCGTCATCCCCACTTGCGCCACTCCAATCCCCTTTGCAGATATCCGTTGGGTTTGAGCCGATTGAGTTGATTTAGACGGATCAATCGTAGGACTTTCGCCAGGTGAGGTGTCAGGGGATGATGGCTGCGCCGATGGTGCATCTGGAGAAGACACAGAAGAGGTATCTGTCGGGTTTGGAGGGTTGTTCTCGCAACTGACGAGTAGACAACAAACAAACATGATCAGAGGGATTTTCAGTTGGCGCATGATTAATTCAACCCGTTTTAACTCCAATGGCACGCTCATTAAGCATTGTGAAATCGCCGTAACCCTTGATATACCGTAGGGTGGGCATTGCCCACCAGCTTTAAGCCAATGCCATTCGTTTTAAATCTTGCACAGTCCAGAGAAAACCTCGCTTTCAGCGATGGGAGTATCAATCAGGCTTCTTCCCTAATAATCGAACACCTATCCCCACAGCACCGAATACCAACAACCCTAACACCGAACCCGGTTCCGGAACAGTAGCCGCTACAGCGCGATCGGCTTGAATTAACCCGAAACCACTATCAAAGTCAAAACCAGGACTCTCCATATCCAGAGCAGTCGTTTCCAATATACGATAAATTTCACTTGGACTCATATCCGGCGCAGCATCCAACATTAAAGCCGCCACAGCCGCCGCATGGGGAGCCGCCGCCGACGTACCAAAGAAGTTGGGAAACCCATCACCTTCAGGATCTCTAGGATCTAAGAAAGGAGGTGGGAAAAAAGTTGTATTCGTTCCATCAGCCGCAATAATCTCTGGCTTCAAGCGAATCTCCGGATTTGCCAAGCGATTACCCGCCGTATCAAACAGAATTGGTGTGGGTCCTGCTGAGGAAAATGGCTCCAATAAAGCTGGATCAACACCAAATTCGGGTGTGTCTTGATAAAACGCCGCGCCAACAGCTTCTGCTCCCCTAGCATTAGGATGTCCGAACACCGTTCCACTGGCAGTATCATACTCGTTCAACGTACCCTCGCCAAACAAGATGTACTTCATCAATCCAGGATCTAAACCCTCAACCTTTGATATCGCTAAGTTAAACGTATCGGTTCCTAATGAGCCATCATTGAAGAACGAGAAAAATTCAACCGCATCATTCCCCACATTTTGATTAACACTGCTCGCCAATATATTCGTTCCTGACTGATCAAACAGGAAAATATCCAGATCATTAAGAGAACCCGCACCACCACTTACCGAAAAGAACGGGGAATCCCACTGAAACGAGATGCCAAATCCGCTATTCTCAGGAATCGTCAAACTTTGGAAAATATCAACGCCTGCACCTGAATCAAAATCATGAAATTCACCGCCGACTAACGGTTCAAACAGATTACTGCCATTAAACGCACTTTCGTAAGACTGTCGAGCATCGTTACCCGCCGCCGAGAAATAGGAAACACCCTGATCAACGACAGTATCAATCGCTTGAGCAATGACTCCATCCTGGAACATTGGTTCAGTGGGGTAAAAAATGTCATCGACAATAATGTCCGCACCTGCATCGGCGAGTGCCAGAATCCCTTGGGCAAAATCGGTTTCATTAAACGCCGCCGTGTGAAACGCCAAATCCGCACCCGGAGCCACATCATGAATCAGTTGCATCATGGCACGACCTTCATCGATACCAAAGATATCGTCACCTAAACTCCCATCATTGGGTAAATCTTTCAGCACGTTGATACCCGATGGCAAATCCCCACTCGCCA
Organism: Coleofasciculus sp. B1-GNL1-01; assembly: GCF_040220235.1. Classification (NCBI taxonomy): domain Bacteria; kingdom Bacillati; phylum Cyanobacteriota; class Cyanophyceae; order Coleofasciculales; family Coleofasciculaceae; genus Coleofasciculus; species Coleofasciculus sp. B1-GNL1-01. The sequence continues at coordinate 8,662 of NZ_JAVJTO010000168.1, read as the reverse complement.
CCTCCTCGGCGGCTGTACCAGAAAAATTAAAGCTATCCGATAAAACTCCAATTGTAACCCCGGTTCCATCCACACCAAACTGCTCACGCGCTATATCTGCACGTAAAGCGGCATTAGCCTGACTGGTTGTTCTGCCAACATTGGTGATGGGTTTATAGGCTGGTTTCGCGAATTTTAAGCTCTCTAACTGTGCCGCCGATGCCAAAGCCTCAATCGGCAGCATTCCTGATACAAAAGAGCCAAAGGTTGAAGCATTTTGCAATCCCAATCCTTGTAAGTCAGATAAGAGCGAATTTACATTATTTGCGGCAACAGCATCAATGACCACATTGTTCTTGTAGGTCTGTAATGAAAATGATGTATTCTGCCCAGAATAATTGGCTCCATTAACCGCCATGGGCGCCAAATCAAACATCAATTTACTCAGGGAACCTTGTTTTAGGGCGCTCGTTCCAGTATAGTTTTCTCCATTTGTGAATGTAATTGCCTCTGCTCTATTGGGTAAATAGGTAATCGTCGCTGTTGTCAGAAGGGTAACTGATGCAACCGTTTTAGCAAGACGTTTCATTTTTTCGACCTGCCTAAGGAATCATGATTTATCTATCTCTATAATAAATCTATTTAAATTAAATATGTGAAACATATCTTTATCTTTATCAAAGATTTAATTTTTTAAATCAATAGAAACACTTATTTATATAAAGATTCTGTAAATGAAAAGGAGGTATATGATGGTAGTTTCCTCATTCAAGTGTTATAATGTGTTAGTTATTAAAAAATTCCAGATCAAACGTTACTGATTGTTACGATACCTCTTAGTAAGAGGCAAGCATTTTAATATTGATTCCGGCTTCAGCCATTTTCTATAAGATAAACTTATGAATTTAGATCGATTGAGTCAAGCGGTTATCTTTACATAGGCTTTATAAAGGCGTGGGATGGATGTAGAGACGCGCCATGGCGCGTCTGAGGAGCAAGAGGAGGCGATTGAAATCGCTGCTACACAAACAAAGTCCGCACAAGCGGACTTTGTTATAACGGGGGTAGCTAACCCGGATTTGGTATTAGGGTCACGCCAATACAATTTGGCTTAACCTTAAATGGTGCAAGATGTAGGTTAAAAGCTAAAGGTGGTGCGGATAGCCCCGATTACAATGTCCTCATTATCATTATCGTGATCAGGTGCCGTGAGCCAGATGATTCCCGGTGTAATGGCAATGTTATCGGTTAGCTGATACTGATAGAACGCCTCAATGTGGAGAGACGTATCCTCATCTTCTATATCGATCCCGCCAATATTAACGCTAGAATCTGTCACTTTCGGTTCCATCCCCACCAAAATTCCAGCGACACTTCCCTCTTTGCCTAAATCGGGGAAAGCTAAACTAACTGCCCAATTCCAAATATCCAAGTCACCGCGATCAATTTGTCCCCCCAGCGTCGAAAGGGTTGTGGTTTGGGTGTAGCCCACCCAACCGCCAAGGGCAAAGCGATCGCTTAACCGCCATGATACTTCTACACCATAAGAATTGCTAGACGTGGGGACAGCATTACCGATCAAGTCTTCAGTAAAGCTGCGAAAATTGCTCAGCTGACTTCCAGTATCGGTGTCTCGATTGTAGGCATGGATATAGGTTAATCCAATATTCAGTTTATCGCTGGGCTTAAACAAAATCTGGGCAAGCGCCCCATAAGGACCATTGAATATGCCAGTATCGTCTCCGGGATCAGCCGCCTCACTTGCTAAATAGCCAGCACTGAGTTCTAGCGTGTCACCGAATGCGTGATTAATCCCGATACCTGCACCATCCAGATAATAATAGATGGAATGCCGTGTGCCAAAGCGAGACAACGCCCCACTACCCCCATCACCATCCAGGAAAGGATTAACCGTGCTGGCAAAGTCATCGGATGCACCCGCATTAGCATCAAGGACAACACGGGTATTTTCACCCACGGGGAAATCATAGAGTAACGCATCAACGACAACATCACTATCCGTTGCACCAGCAAAGAAAAGATCGCCTTCAGGTGTAATTGTCTGTTGAGTTAGAGAACCTAAACCTTCAGCTTGTAGTCGGGTTCTGAGTACATCTTCTCCGGTGAAACTGGTATTTAATTCCAGGCGGGTGCGATGACCAAAAATGGTTACATTATCGATATCATCTCCATTGGCATCCTCTCCCGCAGCCACACCCGTCAAACCAAAGATGACTTCACCGGATAGTTTGGTGGTTGTGGAAAACTGATTATCCTCTAAGAAGGCGACTCGTCCCTCTAAATTATCTACCCGCGCTCCGAGGGTGGCTAGTTCGGCTTCAAATTCTTGGATTAACCGTTGCAAGGTTTCTAAGTCACCTTCGCCAACACCGTCAGTCCCTGCAATTAAGCGTTCGATCTGCTGCAAACAGGCATTTAACCCGGCGGCAAATTCATAACGAGTCATAGCACGGTTCCCCCGGTAGGTGCCATCGGGATATCCCGCAATACAACCATAGCGTTCAACCAGCGATCGCAAGGCTTCATACGCCCAGTCTCCTGGCGATACATCCCGTAACTGAGAGACATTAGTCACTTGATCTAAAGCGTTCGTCTCGTTGCTGTAGTAGTTAATTTGTTCCCAGATCTCATCGCTGGAATCGCCGCTACTATCAGGAATTTGGGCGATTTGGCTGATGGGATCAGATGTTTCGTTGTCTAGGTTGGCTGGAATCGCTAGGGGGGCTGTGGTTTGAAGCGAATCCACTTCTGTGGCGATCGCACTCACTCCCACGCCGACTATTGCTGCCACAATTGTCGGGCTAGCTATCCCATAGTTCCACAGTAGACTTGATTGTTTCATGTCCTCACACCTATAACGTCATAGTTGGGGATTGATTTTCCCTGGACTGCATCAAAAGAATGATTGTCATTATCGAAAGGAAGTTATATTCCGTCAATCCCCGTACCGGGGACATGACCAGTTTCTGGGCAATAAAAGGGGCCACCCTTGCCGTACTGCCTCTAAGCAAACTGCATGCAGGGTTAGCTGGCAGTCAAGCAGTTCCACGTTTTCATCCCTCGCTTGTTGTTGGCTAATCGTTAAAATTGATGGATCTTTGAACTCAATCGTCTGATGACACTGAAGACAGACAAGATGATGATGGTGTTTTAAACCCGAATAATTTAACTCATAATGCTTATGTCCTTCTGCCAGTTCCAGTTCTCGCAGCACACCGATGCGAACCATTAACTTAACGGTTCTGTATACAGTGGACAGGCTGACATTTTTTCCTTGCTCCTCTAACCAATCATGCAATTCTTCGACACTCAGATGCTCACCTGGGGGAAGTTCCTGAAACACTTGCAGAATCGTCTCCCTTTGAGGAGTCATTCGCAAATTTCTGCGGTTGAGGGCGAACTTGAGTGAGTTTGCCGTTAAGACTTCACGCATTTAATAATTTGTCATTCATCCTTCGTCATACTCGCTCCCTTGAGAAGCAAGCTACGTCATTTGTCATTTGTCAGGGCTGGAGAGCTATTTCCCTAACTTAATATCGTTAGATTTATGTCCAAACCCTTGATAGACCGTAGGGTGGGTTTCGGCTTCGCTCAACCCACCCGTCTTAAGTTCGTGACATTCGACTTAAGACGGGGATGAGGAGATGGTTTGACTGGTTTGTTGAATGGTTTGAGTTAGGGTTGATACCTCCTCTGGTGTCATAACTGGCGTTGCTGGAGGAGTCGCACTGGGTAAGGCGTTTTGGAGTTCATTCAGGCTTGATTCTAGGGTTTGAGCCTGATCAGGATAGTCTTGACTCACCTGATCTGCAATACTTTGATACAGGGTGTTGGCATAGAGGATAAATCCCCGTGCATCTTGGTATTCAATCGTCTCCACAATTTTGCCATTCGCGATCGCGGCATTATACTCTTCCTCGGCGGTACTGAGTATTTGGTTAATCACACTGAGGATAAAGTCAGGAGACTGACGTTGAGAAGCAGGTAACGTTTCAATCGCCTGATCAATCTCTTGCATCACCGCCTTATAGTTTGTGGTTATCTCAGGCGCATTTGGTTTAGATTTAACAAAATCATGCAATGTATTCAGCGTTGGTTTAAAGTCTTTGACATTGCGTTCGGGTAACTGATTTTCTACGTCAGCATAGAGTTCTTCAATTGGGTGACCAATATGCGGTTCAGCTTGTTCAGGTTTTCCTTGGTCAAGGAGTTCCTTTGCCACCAATAGATGCCCTTTCATTAAACCTAAAGCGGTCATGTAGTCAACATCCTGCTGCTGATCTGCGGCGGTTGATGGCGGCGCTGTGGTTTGGCTAGTCGTCGCTGGTGAACCGTTAGCCTCTGGCGTTGAGGGATTGGGTGTTTGCGGATTGCCACAGCTAGCCAGGGCAATCAGAGTTGCTGCTGCACCCGTGATCGACAAAAAACGAACCGATGACATTGTTAGGAATTTTTAGCAATAACTGGGTTTGAGTGAATGGTTCTTAGTCTACATCTATTGATAGTATTTTGCAATAACTGACAAAAAAATAAATATTGATCACAGGGGGATCACGTCAAACATACCCATACAGCCATTTTCCGCGATCGCATCTTGGTGAGGATGGAACATATACTCACCGGGGTAGGGGTAGGAAAATTCCAGGATATGCCGTTCAGCCGTCCCCATAGTAATCACATCCGTTTCCATTGTGGGGGTGAGGGTGCGCCCGGTGGGATAAACTTGGAACAGGTTGGCATGAATATGAAACGTCGCCGCCGCATCGAATTCAATCATATTTAGCAGATACAGCCGCACCAGTTGGTTTTGATAGATCGGGATGGGATGGTCTAAATAGTAGTCAGGGATACCATTGAAGGCGTAGAGTTCATTCTGATTATCGTTGTTGATGTCATATCCGCCCATCACCAGAACCATCTCATCAGCGGGAGGGCGTTTTTGACGAGGATCAACAATGAACATGCCATAAAGTCCTTTGCTGATATGGCGAGTTACAGGGGCAATGTGACAATGATAGAGGTGGACACCAGAAGGTTTAGCATCGAATTCGTAAATGGTTTGCTTACCATGGCGTATGGGTTTTACCCCATCCATTTCTGATGGGTGAGTGCCATGAAAGTGCATACTGTGGGAATGTCCGCCTTGATTGTGGAAAATAACCCGGATGCGATCGCCCTCGGTGGCGCGTAGGGTTGGTCCGGGAACGCGATCGTTAAAGTTCCAGCTTACGAAAGAAACAGCACTATTCAGTTGGAGAGTAGAATTTTTAGCAACAATCTCAAATTCGCGAATTGTGCGCCCATTTTCCTGCTTAATTGTGCCAGAGTCAAAGTCTCGTAACACGGACATGGGGTTAAAATGATCCGTTGTTGTCTCTGGAAGCTCAGGAATGCTTACTCTAGAGGTAGATTGTCGTCTCCAGATTTGCCCTGCGATCGCGGCACTCGTCACTCCAGCGCCGATTAATCCCCACTTCAGTATCTGGCGGCGAGTCCATGGTTTCATGTTTGATCCTAGATGTGGATTTTTCATTAGTGATGGCTTGTGACAGTCATTAATTGATAATAATTCTTTTCTAGCAACTTAATCAAGGGAGTGTGTTTATCGTACTATTCTTTTTTCTAATGCCACAGTAATCACTTCAGCTTCTCCTCTATCAAAGCTAGGGAATAGTAAAGCAAGTTGTTTTTTATGGTGAATAGTTTTAATAGTATTCCAAGTCGCTTTTTTTAAGCTGCCATTCCTTTAAATTTGGTGTAGGTAGCGAGAAGGCTTTTCACACAACAAGGTTTACGTTTTGATCAGTCGCTTTAGCGCTAATAGATTCAATGTTTTAACCTTGCCAAAGACAAAAAACTGATAACCACAGAATAAACTTAAAATTGATAAAGCAACTAATCCGACAACCTTTGTTAGCACAAAAAGCTGATGGGTCATTATCGCGATTGCCACGCCAGCCGCAATCAAAACCCAACCTAAATGACGTTTGCTTCCACCATAATTTACAGTTAGCACTCCCAGAATCTCTACAATAACAAAGGGAAGGGCGAAGTGTGAAAACCAAAGACTGGAACTAAGAAATGCTAATCCGGCTAGAATTAACCCTGTACCCGTTAACTTAGTAACAAAGGTTTCCTGTTCGCTAAGATTTTCCGAATTAGGGATCACAGCAAGATTGCTGGCGTCTTCAAAGATAAATGTGACTAAGCTATCTTTCCCTAATTCTATTTTGTCGCCCGGATTGAGAAGGTGTCGATTGGCGGGGGTGAGACGCATACCGTTTAAGTATGTACCATTGGAACTGCCAACGTCTTCAATAAAATAGTGGTCTCCCTCAAGGGAAATAGTGGCATGGTTTCGAGATACAATGTAGGAATTGGGAAAAGTGGACACATCAATCTCCGGTTGTATGTTGCCCTCAGCCTTACCAATGTGAATCACCGAACGGTTGGGCGGTAACTCCAGCGGGGTGTTGGTTTGAACGTGGAAGAGTTTTACCTGTTGTCCCGGTTGTATTTGTGTATTTTTCATAACGTTTGTGTGGAGATAGGTTCCTGAAAGACGGAGAAGACGATGGGAACGTGCTGCCGGATTTCCCAATAAAATCAGTTAGGTCTGATACTTATTATGCTCGATCAATTGGAAATTGAATCGGTTTATTCGCAAGTCGATTGTTAAGATATTCTAATTTATTATGCCAGTCCAACTCAGCCGCCAAGAACTCAAGTTCTTGGCTTATAGCTTAAGTCGGTTAAAACCGACTACAATTCTTGTCCAGAGGTAGGTTGGGTCGAGGAACGAGACCCAACATAAGCTAGTAAGCTGTCATGCATTTAAATTGGGTATTAGTAGCGAGCAAGATGCAAAGCCTGCGGCATGGCTTCGCTAAACGCACTACAAGGCTTTCGCCATTATTGACATTAAGGTTTAAATGCCGAACAGCTTACTCTGTTGGGTTGAGCGAAGTCGAAACCCAACCTACTCACAGATCGCCATCTTAAAAGGTGTGTTTTAGCTGGGGTGGATAGGTAACAAATATAGCTTGACCTATCCAATAGCCTTTCATCTGATCAAATGTTAGGATTTGACGCCCGTAAAGCGGATTCCCCACGGTTACCGTTTGCGCTTTGGCATCAACCGATAATAGGGCGATGGCATGGTTAAATATTACGCCATCTACAGGTTCTTTGACGGTCAGTACAGCCGGTTGATCCACCGCAATTAAATCATCAATCGTTAAACCCCATTGATAGTTCGGCGCTAAACCTAGCTTTTCCATTGCCCGAATTGAACCTAACGTGTAAGTTCCTTTTCGCGTCGTATGGGTGAGTTGAACTACATCCCGTTCCGATAAATTGGGATCTAATCCTACCAATCGGGCAAGTGTAGCGATACTAGCTGGGGCGCAGGTGTGAGACGTGGTTTGCAGAACAACTCCTTCAATGACTAATGGTTCACTTGCCATCCCCGTAATGGGTAATGTGTAATACAGAATAATCATCAAGGGTAGCATCATTCCTACAACGACTCCCACCAGCAGACGTAACTGTCGGCGAGAACGTTGTTCGGACAACTCAATTGATACGACTAGCCCTAACGTTAAGCATCCCAACGCCAGGATAATGGGCTTATGATAAGCACCGAGATATAAGCGAACAATTAAGGGGAGAAGGCGGTAAACCTTGAACTGTACGCCGAGAATAATCAACGTTGTAATTGTCGCGATCGCGAGAAACATGCGATTAATCTTGCGGCGGTAATTCTTTGGGTTGTTAGAGAGAGTGACTTGGGCGGCTAAACGATTTCCCACAATTGCACCGCTACTGAGAGGAAACAGGCAAAACAGGGTAATAAACAGGATGAGATAGTGCGATCGCATTGCCCAAAGGGTTAGGGAAACCCCTAGAATATAAGCTGCGAGGAAAAGTTGAGGCAATGTGATGGGTGGTTTAAGCGGAAGTTTGAATAGACTGTTCATCGTTATTTCGACAACAGCAGCTTTGATAGTTTGAATCCCAGAATGTGTAAGCGTTTCAACCTTGGGACATCTTGCCCACTCTCCGTTCCATTGGTCAATAATAATGCAAGATTTGAGTGGGTTCCCTATAGGAATCCGCTATACCTCGTGAAGGCGATATACCCAGCTTTTGGGGCATCTGAAATAGGATAGCTATAGGGCGCGATCGCACTCACCAAAGAAAGCTGCTGTATGGGGTAGTAAATCCGTGGCGAGTGGAGTCTACTGTGATATATCTCTAGTCGAGTGGGGCTTATGCAGGTTTGTTTCGTAGTAAGGGCTTTAGCCCTAGATTCTGTCGGGCTTCCTGTCGTTTTCCCCATCTACAACCATATCAGTGTCTCATACCCGCCCCTACCTGAATAAGGGCGGGTTTTGTTGTTCATTTATCGGTGAATATATGAATTGGATGGCTAAACCCGCCCCTACAATTAATCCTTCATTGTGTTCGGGGGTATGCTGATTAATTAGGGGCTGCTGAATAAGTCTTGTGGTGGGGAGAGGGAATAGGGAATGGGCAATGGGCAATGGGCAATGGTTTCACCCCTCTGTCGAGGGAAAATTTGGTGCTGTTGTCGGCGAAAAGTTCAGGATACAAGAGGGGGGTAGTATAAAAACCTTGCACTTGTTGGGTCGAAAAATGG